>NZ_QROG01000003.1:0-142267 GCF_003474585.1 Collinsella sp. AF39-11AT
ACCAAGGAGATCATCGAACATAAGGATGAGTTCGGCTGGATCGACCGCATGGCGATGTCGTCTGTCGCCGATGATTACGCCGAGTGCTACATGACACAGGCAGGTCCGGATTACCTGGATGAACAGGAAATCATGAACGTGCGCGAACAGTATCCTGAGCTTATCGACTCTAACGGAGAGATCGTCTGGAACGATCCCGATTTCATGAAGCGCGGAGTTACGTTCGATGTGGAAAACTTCGGGGAGAAATATAAGCTCGAGCTCGTCTGCGACAGCTATCGCGATAACGGCAGCCTCTATGTCGGCGCTTTCGACGTCACGCCGGAAAGCGATAATTTCGGAGAGCGCTGGGCAGATATCTCCGTCAACCTAAACAATCCATGTCAGAACGACAGAACTGTTTTCCTCGACATGAACAACCTGTACAACCCGGCAATCATCGAGGCCATCTATGAACTCGGAACCGTGGAAGGCATCGTCTCCCATTCCGGTTTCTGCTCCTATCCGGCATTCACGTTTGACGCCGACGTGATCTCCCAGATGCGCAACACGCAAGAATTCACGGATGCGAATACCCCCGACGACTATAAGCTGGTCGCCGTGAAGGTAGGCTATAACTTCGCGCTCGTTCCGAAGATCGAGCTCTCCGGTATCGAGACGAACGCCACCGAGACCATCGTCGATATTTCCGGTAAACAGTATGGACTTCTCGCCGGCAAGACCTTCGAGGATTCGCGGAAACTCGATGCCGTCCTCGATACGTTTCCGGAGTACGCGATCAAGGACTACAAGGTACCAAATGAAATCAGCGTATTCATCATGCCTGTCCAGATGTACTGGAAGGATGACCCATCTGAGGTTATCGAGACGAATTTCAGTTTCGAGGACACCTACGGACTTGCCATCGACGATAGCGTTACGTTCTCCGGCTATACTCAGAATGAACTCGTGGACATGATCGGCAGGGAAGACAACGGGGAAGACTTCGTCATCACCGGTGTGGGCGCCGGGCACTATGTTGGCACCTGCAAAAAGGAACCGTCTAAAAACAAGAGCGTTTCCGAAAAAACCTGCAATGCAAGAGAGTCGTCGGGGCGTCTCGATGCGGATCGAAACGTCGACAGGAACGATATTGCAAAAGACAAGGAGGTAAAGTAGTCATGAGCGGTAACAATCCTAACCGCGTCTACCTTGATACGGAGACCACCGGCCTGCATCCCGAGGACGGCGACGAGATCCTGTCGCTCACTATCGTAGATGCCAACGGACGGCTTCTCTTCGATGAGAGGTTCAAGCCGAAACACAAGAAGGAGTGGCCGGAAGCCCAGGCGGTGAACCACATTTCCCCGGATGACGTGGAACACCTGACCACTATCGATGCCTATATGGAACAAATCTACCGCATCCTCGCCCGTATCGCCGACGAGATTGTTGGCTACAACGTAGCCTTCGATATCGGTTTCCTGAAGGCAGCCGGTGCCATCATCAACCCCGATGCCGTAATCATCGACACCATGCAAGAATTCATGGATGCCTTCGGAAACTCAAATACGGGACATAGATACCAACCGCTCTCCATGGCAGCTGAACGTCTCGGCTACAACTGGACGAGCGCCCCGCATGGCTCGCTTTCCGACACCCTCGCCTGCCTTGCCGCACAGAAATGCGTCGACGACCATAACTGGTGTGTGGAGAACCTTGAGCTTACCGAAGACGCTATCATGCACGCCAAACCGATTGAGAACGGTTCAGAGGGGCTTCCAAAAGACTGCTGGGACCTCAACCCCGGAGGCCGCCCGTTTGCCGTCACGGAGCCGATTCTCCATCGGCTCCAGAGCTCTGCGAAACTCTGCGCTCGAGCCGGTACCACCACCCAGTTCACGCGCATGACCGTCAACCAGTGGTTCGACAAAGCGGAACGGTCCCAGCGAAGCCCGCTCGGACGGTCTGTAGATATCGGACGCGCGGCAAGTGCCTTGAACAGCCAGCATGAGCATGCGGAAGTTCCACAGGACCTTACAAAATAAGCAAAGGAGAACCAACATGGACGACTATAAGAAAATCCCGTTCGATGATCCGGACCTCTGTGTGCCGGATCTCGATGATTTCGACCAGATGAAGGAATTCTTCCTCGATTGCGCGGCTGAGTATTTCCGCTACCTGTCATCAGATGATATGGAAAAGATGCTCGCTGCGCTCGGGAAACGTGTCGACGTACTCGCGACGCCGACAGATGATGTATTTATCTCCGTAAGCCCGGACGCCGTACTGAGGCAATATCCCGATATCACGATCGACGAAGCTATCCAGATCCGCGATAACGCATGTGAAAACATCTGGGAGTCCGGTGGACAGTCCGATCTCGATGAAATCGTCTGGGACCAAATCGGTGCGGAATATAAAAGTATCAAGTCCGATTCCCACCGTGGACTTTCCGATGTAAAGGATGCAAAAGCGAAGCAGGCTGTCCACGTGAATGACGATCGCAAAAACGATGCGGTTGCACTAGACATGCAGGAAAAATAGAACTTGCCGTCGAGCTACAGGGGAGGAACGATATGGATGGCTATACGCTTAACGCTGCGCGAACGATTCGCGAATACGAATCCTCGATCCAGCGCCCGAAAGCGGAAAGAACGATCAACGACTCGATTCTCTCCGCTTTGCTCAGAGGAGACGAATTGCCTGAAATGGACGTCAAGGCAATCAGACAATATGGGATACAGTGTTCGGAATATCTGGATTTCGGTTACGATGTCGATGCAAGCCTGAGCGGCATGCTGTCACCGCACGCCGTTCTGGAACCCCGACCCAACACACCGTATGTATTCAGGAGAGCCGGATTCGACAACCTGCCCTTCATCTATACGCAAAGACATCTCAGGAATGCAATCGCCCCAAAAGAGGCTGACAACCATCAACATGGGCTTACCATCGAGCAAATCAAATCGCTTCCGGAAAAGCTCGAAGAGCCGGTAGTCGTTTTCGACCAGCCGAACTATACGGTAAACGGTAGATCGTTTGAGGGCAAAGGCGTCGCCGCCGTACTCGATATGTACGACCCTGACGGCGTCCCGGTCATCGCATACTTTTTCCCAAACGGATATGGAACCAAGACGAACGATAACGGCTGCAGCAACGTGATAGCCAGCCTTTACGGACGTGACAACTTCACTTCATATCTCGCCCGTGCTGCAAACGAGGAAAAGATCCTGTATATCGATTCTGAGAAATATGAACAAATGGAAAAAGAGCTACCCCGCTATGGTGGGACACGATTCCCTCCGGCGCTTGCAGCTCTTTCAATGGATATTATAATACCTTCATCCTATATTTGCAAGATGAAAGCGGAGATAAATCCGAAGCTGTCCGATCGCGAAAGGGAACATAATTCCCTTAACCGCACCATGCATATCAAGGTCGCGGACAGCAGGCGAAATAGGCTCGCGCAAGATAGGGATAGACCGCGCAACATCACTCTCAGATATGACGACGACAACCGCGATTCGCAGTAAAACCATTGAAAAGGAGAATTAAGAAATGAACACGCTTGGCCTGGTAAATGTCTTAAACAACGATGGAAACGTACTGATCGATGTGGCTCAGATGGCCGATAACCATATCCAGAACGCCGCCATCCACAATGCGCTGGCTGAATGGAACGAAACGGACGATCCGTTCTCGCCTGAAACGACGCAAAGGCTGATCGGTAAACTCAAAGGCGAGATGCCGTCGCTTATCGCATGGCTGTCGGAAGGGAACTATCCAAAGAGCAGCCTGGTGCCGGAACTGCTGGCTTACGTGAAGATGCCCCATCCGCTCCAGGTCTATAAGAACCTCGATCTGGATATTACTATCGAAGATTCCGAAAAAGGGCCCGCATTCGATGTAAAGCTCTCCTATGCGGGCAACGCGGAACATTTCAAATACACTTATCTGCCCGTTGAAGCAGATAAGACATCTGTCGTAATGAACATCATCGACGCGTATGATGGGCTGCGACTGACAACCGATCCACAGCATCCCGGCTACGCGGAAGCAGTCGAAAAGAATTATTCAAAACTCACGAACCTCATCGGGGAAGACGGAATCGACTCGATCAGGGACTTCCATGAGGGCGTAGAGACCGGCAAGTATTTCTCGGATGTGGAATTTGACCTAAAAGACCCGGATCCCTCCGCGAAGTATATTCTCGAGTGCCTTGGATCCCTGGAGAAGCCCGTTCAGAAAGCGATGGATAATTTCGCACGGGTAACCACCTTCCGCAATCTCGCGGAAAAGAACCTCCTGCGCGAAGCGACCCTGTTTACCTCCGGTATGCTAGAGGAAAAGAACGGCCGCCTGATCGTCCCGCAAGGATATAGGCCCGGAATGTCGCGTGAGGAATATCAGGCGTGGCATCCATCGGCGAGGGGAAACACCGCCATCTCCGTGGATACGGCGATCTCGGCAAAGCAGCTCGGAAAGCTGGAAGAAATCGCCGTATCCCAGAAACCTCAGCAGATCATCATGGATGTCCTTATCATTGACCCAGGTGACCATCTGTCTCAAAAATCGGATCCCCGAGACCCAATGGACGCGGCGTTTGTCGATGAAAGCCACATCGCGGTACCGATCAGCCCGGAATTCGCGTCAATCGTGGCTTCGGATATGAAAGACTCAATCGATGCCAAGCTGGCCGGCAAACGCACGAAATGCGACATTTCCCAATGGCATACGCTCGGGAAACAAGCCCGTGACAAGCTCGCCGAGAACAGTAAACATGACCGCTCTCTCGCTGCCGTCAGGGATGCAAAGACGGCCGTTGCCGACAAGGTCAACGAAAGGCATCAAGCTAGTTCCGTGCACGATAATCCGAGTCATTAAAGATTAAGGCTGAACAATTTTTTAATTGAAACATCAATCTACAATTAAGAGAAGCAGGAAACTGATTTCAGTCGGCTTCCTGCTTTCTTTTACGGTTAGACGAGTTTTACTTAATCAAAGTATATGATATAATATACTTTGAAAGCAGGTGATAAGATGCGTACTATCGACGCTATGAAAAAACTTGCCCGCAATGATGGGCGATTTACTCATGTTTACACTAAAAAGGAGCTGTCAGAACTTTTTAATGAAACCGGCAGCAAATTGAATGGAACATTGAAGTCACTTATTAAAGAAAACATTTTGAATCGTGCATACCATAATGTATACGTTTTTCGCTTTTCTCAATACGGAGGACTCGGTACTTTAGATTTGATTGGTAAGAAAATCCGACCAAATGACTCCTTCTATGAAAGCCTTGAGTCCTCTGCTTCAGCATGGAGTCTCATTTCACAGATCCCCACGGTCGTAACCTATATGACCACAGGAAAGTCAAAATGGTATAACACGGGTTACGGAAGCATCGATTTCGTTCATTACAGCAAAACAGATGAGAAACCAAGAACCATCGATAGGTCGTCGATGGGAAGGATTCCGCTTGCAGACAAACTTCAAACATATCGGGACTTACAAAAAACAAAACGTTCCCTTGATCTTTTAAGAGAGCAATACGAAAAAGACCATGGCTGTCGCGACGGAAATATCCAATATTATCCTTGCGAAGACGACGATACTTGGGATTTTCTTGATAAGCAGGAAGATGTACTCTAGTGTGCATCTTCCTGCTTATTTTTTTGGAGTCATTATGCTTTACGTTTCCGCTCTTCCTCAAGTCAGAGATTTTGCTCAACAAGAAGCTTTCAGAGTTGATTCTTCATCTCTCATTCCTTTTATTGAAAAAGAACTCCTTCATATAGACTTGCTCAATTCCTTTATTCCCCAGATGCAGAATACATCCCTCGTATTTCAAGGCGGAACCGCGCTGCGTCTTTGTTATGGTGCTCCACGATATAGTGAAGACCTTGATTTTTCTGTCGGTTTAGACTTTTACCAAGCAGAAAAATTAAACTCGCTTATCAATGAAAATCTCATTAAACAGTGCAATGGTGAGGTCAGTCTTAAGCAACCTAAAGACAGCATTTGGAATAGAAATGACGTTTCAAATCAGACGAAAGTTGCTAAATGGTTTGTCAAATATGATCTAAATCCAAATCAGCGAGATATTCCTTTGCAGAAAATTAAATTGGAAGCCGCTTCTATCGGAGCCCATACATCACTCACGAAAAACGCCATCTGCCATTACCCGCAGTTCTTTAAGGAATTTCCTGATTTAAAGATTCACGTTGAATCCTGCGATGAAATCATGGCTGATAAACTGCTCTCCTTTTCTGCTTCCAGTTATACAAGATGGCGAGATCTTTGGGATATGAACTGGATGATAGAAAAATCGGATATTACTCCAGCTACTTTCCCATTACTTGAATATAAAATTCTTGATTACAAAACAGATTCCCAAGAATACAAAAGTAACTTGGAGAACACCATCAAAAATATCCCAGAATTCATTAACAGCAATGAATTCCTGCAGGAAATGAAAAAGATGCTTCCTGTTGAGACTGTTGAAACAACCTTACTAGATCCCAACTATCGATTGAAAATGATCTCAAATCTTTCTGATATTCACCGAGAAGCATTCGGCAATATCAAAAAACCAAGTGCGCATCAACGCCTGTCAGAGCGAAACCATGATTTACGCCAGGCGTCAAAAGCTCTTTCTAACGAACGAACAGATTGGCAAATAGATTCCTTTGACAAAACTGAGCATTAAAACGTTATCGTTGTGAGAGTCTTTTAGAAAGGAAAGCAATAATGGAATTGATTCTTGCCGAGAAGCCTAGCGCTGCACGAAATTTTGCAAAAGCATTGGGTGGAAAAACCGGTAATTATGCCGGAACTGAATATAAAATTACCAATCTGCGCGGACACGTTATGGGGCTGTTGCCTCCCGATAAACAGGTTCCTACTGAAAAGGTCGAGTTCTATAAGAGTTGGGATCTTGAAAATCTGCCGTGGAATCTCAACGATTTTGCATGGAAGAAGGGGATCCTAAGCGGATGCAAGGACATCATTTCCGGTCTTAAAGATGAGCTGAAAGAGGCCGATTGCGTCGTGATCGCAACGGATGTCGACCCGTCCGGCGAGGGCGAACTGCTCGCCTGGGAGGCTTTGGAGAAATGCGATTGGAGAGGTCCGACCAAGCGTATGTACTTTGCCGACGAGGCGCCGGCAAGCGTGCAGAAGGCTTTCAGGGAACGCAAGACCCTTCCATCTATGGAGAAGGACGGCGACTATGTGAAGGCAGTCGTCCGCGAGCGCTGGGATCTCGCGAGCATGCAGTTCACCCGTGCGGCAACACTCGTAGCGCGAAAAAAGGGGTTCCGAACGGTCGTACGCCAGGGCCGGTTGAAATCGGTCATGGTCAAACTGACCGGCGACCAGTTGAAAGCCTATAACGAATATGTCCGCAAGCCGTTTTACGAGGCGCGTTTCAAAGACGAAAACGGCAACATCTTTGCCAGAAAGACCGACGACCCCGAAGATATCCGGTTCGATAGCCCCGATCAGGTAGACCTTTCGCAGTTGCACGACAGCGCTGTCGTAGAGGATTCCAGGGCGAAGAAACACACTGCCCCCGGAAAGCTCCTCGACCTCGCCGGCCTGTCCGCTATCCTCGCGAAGCAGGGGTTCAAGCCGGCAAATGTCCTGAAGACATATCAGGAGATGTACGAAAACCAGATCGTAAGCTACCCGCGTACCGAGGATAAGGAGGTCACGCCGGAGCAATTCGGCGAATTGCTTCCGCTTGTCGATAAGATTGCCGGAGTGGTCGGTGTGGATACGTCACTGCTCTCCCATCGCACCGCAAGGAAGACACACGTCAAGGAAGGCGGGGCGCACGGCGCGAACAGACCGGGAATCAATGTGCCCGAATCCCTTGCCGAACTTGAAAAGGGTTACGGAAGAATCGGTTCCGCGATCTATTCCGTACTTGCCAAGAACTATCTAGCGATACTCGCCGAAGATTATGAATATGAGCTGGTCAAAGGCTATGTAAGGGATTTTCCCGAATATGTCGGGCAGACCCAGATCCCAATCAAACCGGGGTTCAAGGCGATCTTCGATTCGGACTCCTCTTCTACCGAGAAAGCGGAAGGGGAGGAAACAGAGAACGCCTGCGAGTTCGGTAAGGTCGCCTCCCCGTATGTGCACGAAGGAGCCAACAAACGCCCGCAAAAACCGACAATGAAATGGCTTACGAAGAAGCTTGAGAAATATAACGTCGGTACCGGCGCCACCAGAACCAGCACGCTTGCGGAAATCACCGCCAATGAGGAACGCGCCCTCATGAAGGAAAACAAGGGCGCACTCACCATGACGAAGTGCGGCGAGGTATCTTACGCCTTACTGGCGAATTGCCATATCGCCTCACCGGAAGTCACCGAGAAGCTGTTCGAATCCATGAACGAGGTGGGACGGTTTTCACGCAAACCGTCCGATGTCATCAATACCGTCACCGATATGGTTGTACATGATATGAGGGCAATGCAGGATAACATCGGTGCCCTGGACGGTATGAAACTGAGTGACGGGCACGCAATCGTAATCGGCAAGTGCCCGAAATGCGGCAGGGACCTCTATGCGACAAAAAACCAGTTCCGCTGCGCCGGTGTGCATTTCAAGAAGACAGGCGAGAAAGATGGGAAAGCTGTCTTCTCCCAAGACGGAACCTGCGACTTTTCCATCTACCGTTTTGTCGGGCCAAAGGATAAGCCGAAGAAGCTCACCGACAAGAATGGCAGGGAAATCGCCGAAAAAGGAAAGACATCGCTCATCAAGGGAATCAAGAAGAAAAGCGGGGATGGAACCTATGACGCGTATCTCACGTTGAATCGCGAGACCTGGTCGCTTGATATGAAATTCCCCGAGTTCAAGGGGAAGAAGCACAAAGGCTAGTTCGGGGTTAGAATTGTCTACAACAACGGCATTCCGTCGTACGGCGTGAATGCGAGCGCCGACCCTTGCGTCTGCCCCGCTTGGTGCTTCTAGTCTAAATGGGCGACGTTGGCTTCCGCGATCGGTTTGATACAATTGACCACAATGCAGTCAGTAAATGATGCTCAAGCTGAAGCCGGAGATCGATAGAAAGGAATTTCATTATGGAAGAAAAGACCGAAGCCGTTAAGAGCGAGGAAACTACGGTTGGTTTGACTATGAACTATAACCCGTTTTCGTTCATTTCCTGCCAGGAGGACGCCTTGGTGCTGGCAGGGTGCATCTCACATGGCTTGGATGCAGATGTCATCAAGAAAAGCGGGGATCTTTTCGCGACGGCTCGCGCCATGCTTCTCGATGCGTGTGTCTGCCTGCTCTATCGCCAGGGCGGCGATTCGATGAGTATGCAGGGTCTCGTCGATCTTCTGCAGAATGACATCAGCCATAACGAGGACCAGGGCATGCCTTCGATCAAGGCTGCCTATGACAAGATCGAGGCCGACGGCGCGACTGTCGAGGAGGACCTGGGGCTGAAGCGGTACCGCATGTTCCAGGCCATCGCCTACGGTGAGACGGCAATCTCCGTCGAGCTCGACCTATACGCCAAGTTGTCGGCTATGGCCGATAGGCCGCTTGTCGGCTAGACCTGCAAGCCGAATCGATATGCCAGCGATTCGCATGGCAATGCGCTATTCATGCGGTGCCTGACGGCACCTATGATCCGCTCGCCAGGGCTCGCTGATTGATTTTTCTGGCACTCTTCTCTTTGGGGCATCCGGCTATGGGTGCCCCTTTTTTGATGAGAGATGGTAGAATCTTACAAAGAAAAATAAAGAAATGGGGGATTTAGCTGTGATCGGTGACAACTTAAGACAAGCAAACAAAGTAAAGGGCGCTTCCTGCCTTTCGGGTGATGCGCGGTGATGAATCGAAGCGGAATTGAAACGTATGAGCTGTTGCGCCTGGATGAGGTAGCGCTCGCCGGATATTTCGATTTGGATGATACCCGGTTTGAAGAATGGTATGAAAAGAACCGCGCGGTCGGTGACAGATTGTACAGCGCAATTCTTGATAGAAAAATTGACCTCGTAGCTTTCCGCGGAACGGAAAACGGCCGCTTCTACTCCATCCTTACGCGTAGCGCGAAACAGGAAGGTGCCCTGCAACTCACGGATATCGATTGCAAGGGACCGATCGGACATCGCCGGCTTACGAACCAGAAGATGCTCGATCTCCCGGGATACGGTGCCGTCCTCGCCGCCGTTCCCGACATCTCGAAATGCAATGAACGGGACATCCTGCAGGCGATTGGATTTGAACAGAAGGGCGATCGAAGCCTGAAGGAAAAGGCTGCCATCGGCAGGGAGGGCAGCAAACAGCTTGAAGCCGCGCGCAACCGCGTAGGTTTAGAAAACTTTGATGGGCGTGATTTCCGATGAGTGCTCGTCCGGTTATCCAAACTTACAGGTTGGCCTCCCTGCACGAAGCCGCGACCGCCCGACTTAAGAACCCCAAAAACGATAGGTATAAAGAACTCTATCTCCAAAACAGGGAAATCGGCGAGAAAGTCTATAACGCCGTCCTGTCAGGTCACCTTGACCTCGCCTGTTTTTGCGGAGACTCCAGTAAATACTATTCGGTTCTGACACGGAGTACCAGGCAGGACGGCGCACTCCAAGTTACCGAGATCGACCGGAAAGGACCGATCGGGCATCGACTCCTCACCGGTCCCAAGCAACTCGAGCTTCCGGGATGCGGCGCGACGATCGCCGCCGTTTCCGATATCTCACGGTGCACGGAACAGGAAATCCTCGATGCCATTGGGTTCAAGATGCAACAAGGGCTGAATTCCAAAGCCATGAAATGCAAGGTCTGCTGTAAACAGTTCGACGCTGAACGCATAAAGAACGATCTTCCAAAAGAGGGGAAGTCCCCCGCACGTTAACCCGTGCAAGGGACTTCCCCGGTATGACTCCATATGCCTTTCTCCAGTTAATGCTCCTGGAGTGAAGTCTCTATAGCCTGTTTCCCGTCATTGAGCAATTCGGAAGCGTTGCGGCTGACTTCCTGTTTATGTCCCAGGCTGCGATCCGCCGTTTTGGATGAGCTCACAGGATACTTTGCGTCATAACGGTCGCCGATAAGGGAAAACAACTCGTCACGGTCATAATAATCTTCGTCCGGTCCGTCAGCGCAGTTATCGATATAGCCGTCCTCAAGAACGGTGACTTCACCACCTTCGGTGTAAGCCCGCCCGTATCCCCAGCTGTAAAACGGGATCTCGTCGGCCTGCTCGATGAGATTCTTGACACTCCCCGTAGTTGAAACCAGGGGTTTTACGACGGTTTTGATAAGAAATAATTTCGCGACATCTGCGCATTGAATTATGAGACGAAGTCAGTATAATAGCCCAAGAGAAACACCAAAAGGAAAGTGCGTGTTTATGAATGAAACCATGAAGCCCTCTTGTGGGGAGGCATATGACGCGACGCCTGTCGCCGTCCTCGCCGCGAGCGAAACCCTTACTATCGCACTCGGCATGCTCACAAAGTCACCTGTCGCGGCAATCGTCGCAGGCGGCTTGACGGGCTGCGTGTGCAGCCTCGCCCTCCCGTCCATCAGCGGGAACATCCTCGCCCGCAAGCGCGATGCGATCCTTTCCTGGTGGGATGAGAACCTTGAGGTCTACAAGAAGTTCAAGGCGGAGAATCCCGACCGCGAGCCGAGCAAACGCGCCGAGAAACGCGAGGAACGGGACCTTGCGATTTGGTGGCTCGATGCCATGAGGCTCGTCCGCACCAAGGAACTCATGCGTGAGAAAGTCGAGGCGCTTATCGAGACGGGCAGCCGCATGCCAGACGGCGTGAATCTCGATGATTATGAGACCGTCGAGGAGTACCGTGCCCGCTACGTCGCACCGGTCTCCAAGATGACCGCCGCCATGCTTTCCCTTGCCGTCGGTCTCGGTACCGCCGCGACCTGCTATGTCGGGATGACCGGCAACCTCCACTCCCCGCTGCTCTTTCTTCTCGGCGGGATTACCTCGATTCTCGTCACGGCGGTCGGCGCGATGTGCGACCAGCGCTCGCGCGTTCTGCCCTTCGGTCTGTCTATCGCCACGTACCCTCTCGCCGCACTCACGGCGTTCGGGCACGGCGGTGTAAGCGGATTGATCGGCAACCTGCTGTGCGGTGTGGGAATCTATGCGATTTTCGCCATCACCAACCATCTCTTCCGCATCACCGGCGGCGCCGATGCAGTCGGTGCCGGCGACCGCAGGCTCGTCCCCGCGATCGCGACGGCATGCGGGTTCCACGGCACGGTATACGGCATGGGCGCGATGTGCATCGCCATGCTCGCCAACTACATCCCCCGCTACCGTGCGAAAGAGATCACCCTTAAAAGCCGCGTACCCATGGGGCCTTTCCTGCTCGTCTGGCTTTGCACCGGCGTGCCCCTTGGGTGTATCATGTAGCAGTCTATCCCGCTGTCCCCCGCAGAGAAGTTAGGGGTAGCCGATCTGCGAGGGACAACTGAGAATAGAGTTTCTGTAACCGTCCGAATGAACACAAAGGAAGGAGAATTCCCATGAATTCCATCCGCAATCGCGTCTATGCCGGTGAGATCGCCGGCGGCGCCGACACCGTCGAGTACGTCATCGTTGCCATCGTCGCCGTCGTGATCGGCGCCGCTCTGATCGCCTTCGGCAACCAGATGCGCGACCAGATGGACAAGACCGGCACGTCCATCACCCAGTGGTTCGACAAGGCCCGCACCGCCGCCGGCAACTCTGCCAACAAGATCGACCCCGGCAAAAACCCCGGCGCCGGCGGCAAGTAAACCTCCTTTCTCTCTGATAGCATAATACCATACTACTAAGGTATTTGTTCCGAGAATCGAGAATTCTGCAACCAAGGAGGAACAGGACGTGAAAGGCATCTTCAAGAAACCGGAGTCCGAATCGGGCGCCGCAATCATCGAATTTGCGCTCGGTGTCCCGTTCCTCCTGATTTTTGCCATGGCTGCCATGGAATTCGGCCAGATTTCGGCGGCGACAACCGCTGTCGACAACGCCGCCCATGCAGCCGCCCGAGAGCTCGCCGTAAACCCCAGCGGCGATGCCTCATCAGCTAAGGAGGCAGCCGTAAATGCCGCCTCCTCTTTTTTCGCTGAAAACATGAAGATCGAGACAGACGTCTCGGATGCCGAGAGGGAAGCGTACACGCACCGGATTCCCGATTCAAACGGATCGTCCTATACGGACAGGGAGTCGAATGTCTCAACCCGGAAATGCACCGCGACCGTATCCGTGACCATCCAGCCACAGACCGTCCTCGGCGATGCGATCTATGCCGCCGGAGGGTTCGGAGGCGGCATGACGATCGAATCCAACGCCGTGGAGTTAAAGGATGCAACGGTGGAAGGAGGTGCGTCCTCGTGGTAAGGACCCATTCTGAAAGAGGCGCGGAAGTCCTCGAGGCCGCCATCGTCCTCCCCATGCTCATCGTCCTCGCATTCTGCCTTATCCAAGTTTGCCTGATAGCATATGAGGGCACCGCGATGAGCGCCGCAATCGAGTCGGCCGCGATGAAATCCGATTTCTCCGCCGCAATCGCATCCGGAAACGTAAACCAGGCGGTAAAGGACGAACTCGCATCGAACACGCCTGGTATCGTCAAGGACAATATCACCGTGACGAACTCCAAGGTCTCCTATACGGACAGGTCCGATGAGGCCACCGTCACCGATTCCGGTTCCACGGGAATCACGACCATCTCGAAATCAAGCACCACGGCACTTCTCGAATCGACCGTCGACTATAAAGTCCCGACCCTGATTTCGGTCGGCAGCTTCGACGGTATCAAGATGTCGAAAACGATCAAAGTGGAGGTCCCGGTTTCCGAGAAAATGGAGGTGTCGCGATGACGCGCGTCCGCAGCGAATCCGGCGCAATCAGCATCCTGAACGTCATCATCATGCTCGTGCTCCTCATCGCACTCGGCTTCGCATTCGAACTCTCCGCAGCCCTCGACCAGCAGAACGCCCAGACAAATGACTGCTCCGCAGCCAGGGACGCCACCATGGCGTCGCAGAACCTCCTTGTCGCGAAGAACTCCGATGACCCCGGATTCGCAATCGCGACCGCGGCCGTCAAGTCCCTGCGTGCCAACGGGTTCAACGGCGAAGTGGAGGTCTGGTTCTATGAAGCCCCCTCCTCGGCCGTCCCCCAGAGCAAACGCGCGTGGGCCTGGGGCATCCAGACGAAATCGTCCTTGAAAGGATACTTTGCGACCTATTCGCTCGGAGATTTCAATATCCCCATTGGATCGCACGTCACGGCACATGCCGTCCCCTACACTGCGGGAAAGGCATGGAGACCGGCGGATTCGGGTAACGGAAAGTATTCCTTCAAAGCCGGTTCGGACACCCCCGAATACGAAGAGTACACGTCCACAAAAGAGCTTCCGCAAGAAGTGATCGACGAGATGAAAACAGCCGTCAACCAGGCAACGAACAATAAATAGCCTTCCCGATGAGCTAAAATGAAAGGATATCAGGCGACATCATGTGCCAATGCCTGATATCCTTTTGCTATGCCGCGTGTCTGACGGCATCTCTACACAGGAAAGCGAGAAAGGAACACCATGCCAGACACCAACGATACCGATGCGATCCTCGCGAAAGTCCGTTCAGGCGAGCTTTCGGCAGGCGATGCAGCCGCCCTGATCGCGAATCTCCACGCCGCATCCTACAAGGCGATGCAGGACGCGCAGTCTGCACAGGCTCCGCAGCCCGAGCCTCCCGCACCTCAAGCCGCCAGCCAGCCGGGCATGTTCCAGCAGCCCGTCCAGCCGGCACCGGTCGCGGCTGCCGCACCTTGCTATCAGCCGCAGGTTCCGGCTATGCCGGCATATGCCGCACCGACGCCCGATGCGGTTGCCGAGAAGGCTCAAGAGCCGATTCTGCAACACCCTCAGGCACCTACAGCGCAGCACCCCGCCCCCTATGAGCCGCCTGCATATGTCCCGGCTGCATCGGCACCCGAGCCGCATCCGGTCTACGACCAGCCCTCCCCTGCCGTAAATCCGTATCGTCAGCCGGCACCCGACACGACTGCCACGCTTCCGGCACAGGATGCCACCGCATCCCAGCCAGAAGTGGAAACCGCGTACCATCAGGACTCGCACCTTCCGTATAATCCCCCGCAGGAGACCGACAAGTACATTCCCGTCAACGAGATGGAATCCTCCAGCTTCTTTACCGATCCTGAACCTGCTGAGGAACAGGAGCCGAAAAAGAAGCGCGAGAAGCCTGCAAAGCCATCGAAGCCGTCCCGTGCCGAACGCAAGGCCGAGAAGAAGAAGGCCAAAGAAGAAGCCAAGGCAGCGAAAGTCCAAAAGAGGGCAGCCGGCCGCCGTGGCGCCGCGTCCCCCAACGGTCCGAGCCTCACGGGCATGGAGAAGATTGCCGTGAAGGTCTCCCGCCTGCAGAAGGTCACCGCCGGTCTCGCTGTTATCGCCGTCCTCGCGGGAGGTGTCGCCGTCGTATCGGAGATCGACGCCAACAACCGAATCGCAGAAGCGTTCTCCGGCACCACCGAAATCGTCGCTGCCACGAAGACCATCCACGCCGGCGACGAGATCTCCGCAAGCGACCTCGCCTTCGTTTCCGTTCCGAACAGCACGGTGGCGGACGGCGCGATTACCAAGAAGGATATCGACGACTCCTCCAAGACTCCCGTCGGCCGCGTCGCAACCCAGTACATCGCCAAGGGCTCCCAGCTCACCAACGCATCGACTGCCGGCAAGGACAACCCTGAGTCCCTTGCCGCCGCGATCGGGGACGGCATGGAGGCCGTGACCATCTCCGTCGATGCCCAGTCCGGCATGGGCGGCATGCTCCGCGTAAACGACAGGGTCAAGGTCATCCAGCCCAACGACGGCTCCCTCGGCGGCGACGGGTTCACCGTCATCGCCGACTCCGTGCGCATCGCCGCCCTCGACGGAAACTTCAGCTCTGGTAGCGGCTCCTCTGACGGATACAGCACCGTGACGCTCGAAGTCACGCCCGAGCAGGCAGGCAAGATCCGCACCGCCGGTGGCCTTACCCTTACCCTGCCCTCTTCTGCCGATACCACCGAGAGCGGTGAGTAGCCCATGGCAGACGAAACCGTTCTCAGGATCAAGGAGCGCATCCGCCAGGAGATGCGCGACCTGCTCGGCGTGACCATGGCCGACGGCGGCTCTATCGACCGTCAGGCGCTTCCGACCCAGATCGACGGTGTCGCCCATGAAGTGTGCGCCGATTTCGGTATCTCCGACGAAAACTGGATCGGCTACATCATCAAAAGCACCATTGACGATTTCATCGGTCTGGGTCCCCTGCAGCCTTTGCAGGACGATCCCAAGGTTGCCGAGATCTTCATCGATCCCGTCGGCGTCGAGCCGAATGGAACATTTATCACGCCGGTCGCCCGCGCCGAAGTGGACGGCCAGATCGTCGATTGCCCCGGTATCGACCTCGTCTCGCATGATGAGGTCGGTCGGCTTATCGGACGTATCGCCGAGGAGGCGAACCGCCGCTGCGACGATTCGTTTCCCGAGATGGACGCCACCCTTGCCGACGGCTCCCGTGTGCACGCAGCCCACCCGAAGGTCTCCCCCAACGGCTGGTCGCTCAATATCCGTAAATTCAGCAAGGACAAGCTAACCGCTGAGGACCTGCTGGAGCGCGGTGCCATGAGCGAGCCTATGTACATGTTCCTCAAATCGGCCGTCCAGGCCCGTGCGAACTTCATCATCTCCGGCGGCACCGGTTCCGGCAAGACCACGATGCTGAACGCACTCTCCGCCTTCATCGGCTATAACGAGCGCGTCGTGACCATCGAGGATACGCGAGAGCTGCAGCTGAAACAGCGCATCGTGATCCCCCGCGTCGCCTGCCCACCGAACTCAGAGGGCAAGGGCGAGTTTACGATGCATGAGCTCCTGGTCGGCGCACTCCGTGAGCGTCCCGACCGTATCGTCGTCGGCGAGTGCCGTGACGATGAGACTTACGAGATGCTTCAGGCCATGCAGACGGGTCACGACGGATCGCTCACGACGATCCATGCGAACGACTGCGCCGGTGCATTCACGCGTATCGAGAACATGATCCTGAAGAGTCAGGGCAACATGACCATGGAAGCAATCCGCCGCCAGATCGGTGCCGCGATCGATGTCGTCGTGCAGGTGAAGCGCTGGAGGGGCGGCTACCGCCGTATCGAGTCCATCACAGCCGTCGAGGGCTTTTCCGACGGTAACGTGACCCGAAACGAACTGTTCCACTGGGAGGGCTCGCCGGAAAACGGCAGGCATGTTGCCACTGGATACCAGCCGGCGCGTCTAAAGGAAAAGATCCTCGACGAGGGCGCGGAGTACGACCCCCGTTGGTTCGAAGGCGGTGTCTGGTAATGGAACCTGCTGTCATCATCATGATGCTGAGCGTTTTCTTCCTATTGCTTTCCATCACCGTCGGCCTCTATTCCCTGTTCTGCGGGCTGTCGGCTGCCGGCGATGTACGCCGCATGAGGAATTCGACTGCCATTAGAACCGGCGAGTCGGACGATAAGGACCAAAAAGTCTCCACGCCCCTTCCACGTCTTGCGGAAGCCGGTATTGAAGTCGACGGCAAGATATGGATCATCCTCCTTGTCTTGCTCGCGGGAGCGGGCGCCCTCATCGGATTCATGGCCCTTGGACTTATCGGAATCGGTTTCGCTCTTATCGGACCCCTGATTGCCGAGCTGTGGGTGCGTTCCCGCGGAAAGAGCCGTAAAGCACGATTCGATGAGCAATTGGCGCGGTCGCTTCCCATGGTCGCGGAAAACATGCGTGCCGGATCCTCGATTGAAAGAGCCCTGCGCTCTGTCGGGGAGAATTCAGACGACCCTCTGAAATCCGAACTCCTGGCCTGCGCCGGTGCGATGCAGATCGATGGCGATATCGTCGCCGCGCTCGATGACATGGCGAAACGAACCGGCAGCAAGGACCTTGTCCTCCTGCAGGCCGCCGTGGCCTCGCACAAGGAGGTCGGCGGATCGCTGGCCGACTCGCTCGAGCGCATCGGAGACACCATCGACGCCCGGTTGTCGCTCCGTCGACATATCGAATCGGAGACGTCATCCGTGATTGCATCCATGAAGGCGCTTATCGTGATGCTGCTCATCCTGTTCGCAATCATTATGGTCGGCATCCCCCAGGCATATGATTTCTATACGCAGGACCCGCTCGGCATTCCCGTGCTGATCGTCGTGGTGCTATTTGCGGCAACGGGCTCCGTCATCATCTACAAAATGGCAGACATCGACGTGGAATAGGAGCCAATCGAAATGAATATCCAATATCTCCTCGTGCTCCTGTTCGCCTGTGCTGCCGGCGGTATGACATATGTTCTCGCCGGCGAGCCCTTCCGCAAGCCGCTAGCGCGTGCCAGGATGTCCATCGCCGCCCGTAAGGGGCTGCACGCCAAACCGACGCAGCGCATGAAGATCGCCGAGGCAATCGACCGTGCCGGAGAGGCGTTCGAAAAGGTCATCCCGCTCAAGCTGTCGGAATCCCGAGAGCTGCAGAACAAGCTCGACCTGGCAGGGTTAAAGATCATTCCATCGACCTGGCGTGCCATCTCTCTCGGGATCACAATCTTCACCGCTATCATGCTCGCCGGTGCCGCCCTCGTGGGCGGATATGGAATCGCGATGGCACTCCTGGTCGGAATCATCGGTGCCGTCGGCGGATGGGCGGTCTGCGGAGTCTGGCTGTCGCATGCGGGAAAGAAACGCGGCGAAGAGATCGATCGCTATCTGCCGCCGGCACTGGAACTGCTCACCATCTCCGTCTCAGCCGGCGTGCTCGTGGAGCGTGGATTCAGGCAGCTTGCCGAGAACAAGGCGCTCGGTCCGCTGGCAGAAGAGTTCGCGCGTACCGATATGGAAATTTCGCATCTCGGCGTGTCCCGCGTAGATGCCCTGGACCATATGCGCCGCCGATGCGATTCACCGCTCATGGGATATTTCTGCGCGGCGTTGATCGAGGCGACCAGAAAGGGCACCTCGATCTCAGGCGTCCTCGAATCTCAGGCAAAGCTTGCACGCAAGGCGCGTTACGATGCGCTGACCGCGCAGATTAACAAGCTCTCGACGAAGATGGCTGTCCCGCTGGTGTTCTTCCTGATCGCCGTGCTCGTCCTCATTCTTCCCCCGCTCATCATTCCGACCGCAAGCATGCTCATGGAAATCATGTAGACGAGGCGATTAGGCAAAGCGAAAGCCCGGAGTGCTCTCACTGCACCCCGGGCTATATTTTTGCAAGTACAAAAGCAATTGTATAGCAAACTGCTTGAAATATAATATACAATATGATATAATAGTATCAAAGAAAGGGGAAATAAACATGGCACAAATTAGTTTAAGAATCGACGACGACGTAAAGAAGAACGCGGAAACGACTCTCGACGAAATCGGACTCAGTATGTCGACGGCAATCACGATCTTTCTGAAAACAGTGGTGCGCGAGCAGCGCATCCCCTTCGAATTGACCGCCGATCCTTTTTTTTCCAAATCAAATATGGAGCACTTGAACAGCGTGGTGAACAGAATTGAGAACGGAGAGGCAAAACTGAGCCCCCATGATCTTATCGATTAGAAGGGGAATATGGGTAACTTATGGGATAACGATGCATGGGATGACTATCTATACTGGCAGACACAGGACAAGAAGACCTTGAAAAGAATCAATGCCTTGATAAAAGAGATAGAGAGGACTCCTTATGAAGGAATCGGAAAGCCAGAACCATTAAAAGGAAACCTATCCGGTTGGTGGAGCCGAAGAATAGACGAGAAGAACCGAATAGTGTATCGACAGAAAGATGGAAATATACAAATAGCTGAATGTCGCACACATTATGGTAACTAAATATGGGCGGGAAATCTGAAGATGGATTCCCCGCCCATATTTGCGTGACGATACTAAAAATATGGTAATCATGTTGCAGCAGATCGATTCAAAGCGGACCGCAAGATATATAATGAAATTTAACTATAGCTATTTCTATGAAAAGGAGTTCCATGCTAGGTAAGATAGAAAGCTGGGTGAGAGTCATCCCGATCTCGGCAGAAGCTTTCGGGTTCGCTGCCGTCGTGGCGAGCGTGGCGCCCGTGCCGGACGCTATAGGCAATTTGGTAACTTCTATCAGGTACATTGCACTTTCGCATTCTGTCTGGTCTGTCCTGCAACCGGCAATTCCAGTAATCATTCTCGCCCTCGCAGCCATTGCGTTTTGTAAAAATAACTATAAGGTTGCACTTGCGGCTGGTATCGTCGCAACTATCTATTTTTTACTTCCGGCTTTCCATATGAGCACTGAGCCAGTTGTAATCCAGCTCTGCGATATCATCTGCCTTGACCTCTACACATTAAAATTGTGCGTTCAAGATAACTACGAAGAAACCGGTTATGACGAATAGGGAGTTGAACGATCCAATGGAAAAAAGTAACGAGATCGCCCACGTCAATGCGGAACTCATCCCACAGGATAATTCTGCTGAAAGTGATGATAAGTCACTCTCCCGCCGCCGTGTACTCGAAGCCGGCGCAGCGGCGTTGGCATTGCTCATGATGCCCAAATTAGCGTTCGGAGCAACCTGTCCGGGCGGAAATCCTCCGAACGAAAAAGGTTGGTTCGGTTCAGGAAATGGATCTGTTGTCCATCATGGTGGAAACTATATCGGTGTTACATCTAAAACCTGGTGCTGGCAGGTCGGATATAGCTGGGATGCAAGCCAATGGCTTTGCGTCTCCTTCAGGGTATACGTCGAATCGATTTTTACGGATGAGCTCTATGATATTTTTAAGATTCACGTCCAAGCAAAATGCGGCGATGTAAACACTTCAACCGGTCAGCGAATCTGGCTTTCCAAATATAAAGATAACTATCTCCATTTTTGGGTGAGCAATCTTGGAATCGCCGGAAGTAGTCAAGAAACTGACTGGGAAGATAATAAATACTTCGCTTTCTCAAACGAAAACCTCGGTGGCGGAAATCGAAGTTGGTGGAGCATTACTGGCTGGTCCGATTTGGGATACGACTCCCCGACATACCTCTATAAGCGGAACAATGGTCTTCAAGACGCCTATTTCGGTCTTGGAGTTTATGTTTATAACGTCATGAGCGGAGGCGTTAATAACTGGACTACACCTGACAGAGTTTTTCTTAGCGGATTTACAAGTAACTCTGATTCCTTCATGGGCAGTGATATTCACGCAAAAATCGATAAAATTACCCTCGACCAGGACATGTCCCTGTTCGGCAAGATCGTCGCGATCGTTCCGGATGCCGTCAAAAGCGGATATCAATGTCTGGATGTCGATTCCGCAGGACAGTCCTCCGGCACGCTCGTCCATCTTTACGGTGCGGACGGAAGCGGAACGAATTATACGCAGCGCAATTTCATCATGGGCCTTGGCGCGATGGATGAACGTGGCGGTATCACATTTACCATCTTCCCGGCGCATGTGAAAGGTTTCAGTCGTGTGCTCAACGCATCGGGAGGAAGAGGCTATCTAGAGCAAGCCGCCCGAAACCGCACCACGCCTTCTTCCACTCAAACGCTCCAACTCTACGGGGATGACAATACAATCGCCGGTCGATTCTGGGTCACAAAGAGTGTCGATAAGAACGGCAGGTACAACATTATCAGCGACGCTTCCGGCTTCGCATTCGACCGAGCCGACGGCAAGACCGGCGAAGGAACCATCGTCCGACTGCATTCCAACGGTATTCACGCTTCCGAATGGTCGAATGAGGCCCATAAATGGCGTATCGAGGAAGTGTTCTTCAAGGGCACGATCTCGCTCGATGCCGAGCGTGTCGAGCCCGGTAAGACGATCTCTGTCATCGACCCGTCAAAGACATGCACGCCCTATGATATGGCTGGCACCGGTTCGGTGAAATACCTGTACCGCTGGTACTGGATGAAAGACGAGAGGGAAAGCCCGTTTGCCGAAAACAAGTATCCTGAAGCCTTTACGTTAAGCAGCTGGTGCCATCTTGCAAATTGCGGCGATC
The DNA here is from genome assembly GCF_003474585.1 of Collinsella sp. AF39-11AT. Classification (NCBI taxonomy): domain Bacteria; kingdom Bacillati; phylum Actinomycetota; class Coriobacteriia; order Coriobacteriales; family Coriobacteriaceae; genus Collinsella; species Collinsella sp. AF39-11AT. The sequence goes on from NZ_QROG01000003.1 coordinate 22,024, forward strand.
AGATCTGGCGTGACGCCTATGCTGGCGCGGGATACCCCGTTCGCGACACTAACTTCTTCGTTGAGTCCTTCAAGTTGAGGATCAAGTACGGCACCGGTTTCATCGAGAACAACGCTGACTTCGGTTCAATCTGCTACGCCGGATGCATGGGCATCGAAAATTCAGGCGATTTCTCTTGGTCCGATGTCTGCCGCGACGGCGAGGAACTTGGCAAGGGCGGCGTCAGCAACCGCATTACCGGCATCAAGATCTGGCTTGAAGGAGATATCGCCAAGGAATACGATATCGCCTATCGCGCCTTCATCTATGGGCAGGGCTGGACGGAGCGTTTCCACTCCAACGGCGGTTCTCAGGATGATGCGGAGCTGTGCGGCTCGGATGATGCATCCGGCAGCAAGGGAGCTATCAAGTGTATCCAGGTATTCGCCATCCCGAAGCCGCGCGGTGCCAAGCTGGCACGAGAGTTCGCCGAGGACAATTCGTTTATCCCGGAAAACTCCCATTCGGGTGGCTATCTCACGGCACAGGCGATGCTCGCGCTCAACCTCGATGACACGTCGGGGTTCGATGGGCACAAGATGATCGTCGATGCGTATCAGGGCGACAGTTCGAAGGGCCTGGAAGCTCTGCCCGTGCCGTCGACTCCTCCGCCTCCTGTCGGTATCAAGGTGTTCTATTATGTCGACGGTGAAACCGATCCGTGTTTCGACGAAGAGTATGAGATGGGAACGACCTATCAGGTGAATCCCGATGCGACTGCCGCCGGTCAGAAAGACAACTGCCTCGATCTGGTCTGCTGGTACACGGATCCGGAGTACACGCAGCCCTATGAATCGCAGGAGCTTGCCACTTCGTTGAAGCTGTACGGTTACAACCCTTGCTCGGTGAAATACGATACGACCACCCGCAGCAGCGTGCTGGACACCTCGTATAACTGGTCGACGGACGCCGACCTTGGCACCGCGCTTGATCTGGCAGCCCTGTACCCACAGGACGAAATCGTTAAGTATGGGACGAAGCTGACGTTTGCCGGTCCGTGGTCCGCTTGGTGCGAGGATGCCGGGAAGACGCGCTGCGTATCCAGCACCCCCGGTGTATATGCTACCGCGGCCGCCAGCGGGTCCCCGATCCTCTCGGCGACCATCAAGGGCAACACGACGGTCTACGTCGATTGGCCTTGGAGCGGCTACGACGGTGTCATGAGCGCCCGGTCGTAGCGGATATCGACTGAAGTGACTGAACGAGGGGCAGATGGAGTTTCATCTGCCCCTCTTTTTTTACTATAAGCCGTTTTCAAACGTGAATATTAAGACAAAGAAAAAGGGCGAGACCTAGAGCGTTTGGCCGGGATCCAGTTTCCCGAATACTACTCTAAGCTCGCCTCTGATACTATTATACACAAGCCTCTTTGTATTTGCAACCGCCGAAATAGACAGGTCTCCTATGCCGCCAATCCATAGGTTGAACAAAGAAAAGAATACATGCGCTCTATTCAAGAAATGAAAGATGAATCCACCCGTTAAAATTCGCAAGCGCTTGCGAATAAAAAAAGAAGAAGGCTGCGGAGAGAGACCGCAATCTTCTTCTTTTCCTGTATAAAAATAGGCTGATGCCGGTAGATAGGAATACCGGCCAACAAGGTGATTCCCGAAGGAATCTTCGAAAACAATACTACTATAGCATAGTATAGGCAGTTTGTCTACTTCCTCTGTCGCGCCGGCAAGACATCGTCGGGATCGATCTCATAGAGCCCGAATGCCGCCGCGATCTTCATCATGTCACGCATACCGGCAAGATAGGCCGTATCGACCTGGTCGCAGGCATGGACGCGGACAGCGCGGATAAAGCGATCCGTCACATCCCGAAGCTCCTTCGGAATCTCATGAGAGATCTTGAGCCAATCCTGCTCCGCAAGATGCTCTTCCATCTCACTTTGTCGGAAGCCGGGGTCACGTTCGCTCAACTCGAGCATCGACCCGTCCTTCAGCTCAGACAGGGCCGAGCGCAAAGCGACCTGAAAGCTATTTTCCTCCATACGTATCCTCCTTCCGTTAATGCAATATGCTAGTATTATAGCACTATAGCAGCCGAAAGGCAACCGTATGTTCGAGCGCCCAAGGTATATCGCACCTTTCAAAACCGATGAAGGCAATAGCCCGATTTATCCGACACGATCCCGTAAATGCTCTTCGGAAAATACTCTTCAACTGGGACTGATTCCCTTGCCGCATCGAAGAGACCGGATTTCAAGGCATGAATTATCCGCTCTTCCGCAACTAATGCCATGAGCTCGCAGTTACTCAATGCGAAGAATGCGATCTTCTCCGTGCCGAGTAATTTGGCGGCACTCTCCCATACTGATGACAAGAGCAGCGCCGAGGCGCCTCCCACTCCCCCGCTCAGCCTACCGATCTCCAACATAGCGAGCTGCCCCGTTGTGCCGGTGAAGCCGATCCGTATATCCGATTTGAGGTTGCGGGATGCATATTCGAACAGCTTCCCTCTCGGCAAGTCGAATGTATCGAGATTGTCATACGTCACGATTGCGGCCGCGTAGCCGTCCGTTTCGGATTCACCCTCGACGACGTAGGTGACAAGCAGATCGAGATAGCGATCGTAGATGATCCCCAGCTCGTCATAGCCGTCAGCCTTCCAGGCCGGCGACAGCACCGGATAGATCCTGTACGGTATGACTTCTTTAGCAGGGACCTTATATATCCCGTATTCCATATCAAGGTCGCATATCGGCTGCCCCACATCGAACACATCAACCATTTCATTTTCCACCCGATCTCCTATCGGATGGAAGCGGCGATACCCACCGCGCCACATCCTTCCCATATTCAATTCCTCCTGTAATGCTTTGTGTAATAGTACTATAACATCAAAAAAGCGTATTGATACAGCCGACTACATTTACGATGGCTTTCGGTATATTTCGATGAGATCCTTCCAGATACTTCCTATAGTCGCGTGACATGCTCCCATCCACCTTGCAGCTTCGCTGCTAGAGGTGGGGGCTTCTCGCTCAAGGCAACCGATGTCGCCAGTATCGACGAGCTATCCCCGTGTGCCCCACGGTTTCGCTTCCTCTAGGCCGAAAGCGCGAGCCTCATACCCTCGTCCCTGATGTTCCGAGCAGCGTTAACGTCGCGGTCATGGGTGCGACCGCACGAGGGACACGTCCACTCCCTCACCGACAGGTCCTTGGTTCCCGAGAAGCGGTAGCCGCACTCGTGGCAGAGCTGGCTCGACGGGAACAGTCGACCGACGGTGACGAGACGCTTGCCCCGGTCTTCGAGCTTGTAGCTGAGAAGGGCGTGGAACATGCCGAAGCCGTTGTCCATCGTGGACTTGCCGAGCTTCAGGCTCCGGGACATGCCCCTCATGTCAAGATCCTCCACGCACACGCAGTCGTAGCGCTCCACGAGTCCGTTCGCCGCCTTGTGGTGGAAGTCCTTCCTCTGGTTTTTCATCTTCTCGTGGATGCGTGCGACCCTGAGCTTCTGCTTTCGCCAATTGGCGGAACCCTTCTGCATTCGGGAGAGCTTTCGCTGCTCACGTGCGAGCCGCCTGCTCACGTGTCGGGTAGGCACGGTACACCACTGCCCTGTGCATCGTGACCGTCATTTCCGCTCCTGGCTCTCGATGTGGCGGCGGATGACACCGCCGATGTTTCGCTCGATGCGACTTTCGATAACATCAAGTCGAGCCTGGATACCATCATTCCCATGGGACAAGATCTCCTTTGCCTCAAGAGGGAAACCGACAAGCTTGTCCCTATCGAACCAGCTGTAGTCTCTGAGAAGGCTGAGCTGCTTGTCCGGAGCCATACCTTTCGGCCCAAACGGTTTCGCGATATAGCTATCTTCCGCGAGAATGTTGTAGGCATGACACCAAAGGCTTGTTCCGTTATCGAAAATCGGCGCAAGCCTTGTAAATTCAAGTGTTTCAACATTTCGGATTACCCCGAAGTTACGCCAGTGCCGATCTTGATTGGCAAGAATGTAATCACAGGTGAACATCTTCGCCAAGCCTTCCTCTATATTTTTAAGGCCAAGGCTCTTGTAGGTGTCCACCAGAAAGTCATAGTCACTCATAGAATTAGGTTTCTTTCGCGTTGAAAGTACGTCATATGCGGTGACTAGCTCCTCATCCTGTCCGAGCATGTTCTCACATGCGGAATAGATTCGTCCATTCTCCTCAAATAAGAAGTAGGGGACGTAATCGTTTCTGCTTAGCAGGCGGTTATACAGCGCCGTCGCCACAACTTCGTTCAGAACCTCCTGCCGTGTCGACCCAGTCCCGCCTTTCACGAGGAATCGAGTGCCATTGACGATCTTCCATTTTTTATTGAGATCGCCGCCAAGCGTCGAATTCGGCGACATCAGGTTCGGATTGCCGGACGATTCCTGTCCAAGAGTCAACATTCCAAGATCGTCTGTAAAGTCATTGTCGAAGAAATTGACATCCTCCCATTTCAAAGGATTCTTGCTGTCGTTGATCCAGTAACGATCAGACAGCGAAAGTCCAAAATTCTCCTCCGCCAGCTCCAACGTGCTATTGAGATTCAAAGAATCGAGAAGTTGCTGAATCTGATGTCGGGACGGCGGAATCGCACGCCGGCGCCACCAGTCGTTGAGCGCACGCCTGGTCACGATACCTTTTGAATCAGCGAGAGCCACGGGTGCATATCTGAGATCATGGACATCAACAATCTTCACCACTGCGTGAATATCGCGGTCATATCTGAAAGAAACAACGGGGTAGTTCTTGTTCATCAATGTGTATTCAGCCATCTTCATGATTTCCCCTTTTGATATAATAATACAATTATACCATTAACGGCACGACGATTCAATCTCGAGCGCTCAGCTTGATTCGAGACATTCGAGCAGCGCGAATCAGATGCCACCCGAATGCCCCGAGGGGCCGCCCTTTATTTAGGGCGGATAACTGAAAGGCGGTACTCGCCGTCTGCAAGGCACATCGGATAGATACTGTCCGTGAGCCGTTCCTCCAGCGCGACTTCCATCTCATTGATTTCATGAACCATTGCGAGAAGCGTTTCCGGTTCACCGGCTGTCTGCGCTACAACAATGACCTCTGAAATGCTCGATGGAAGGAAGACAAGGCTATCGGTCCCGAACATCTCGGCAAGTCTCCTGCGAACCGACGGGAGCAACATCGACGCCGCCCCGCCGAACTGTCTGTCTTTCCTGGTCGCCGCAACCATCTTGAAGCCGGATGCGTCATCACGCAGCGTCATGAAATCGACAATCCCTTCAAGGTTTGCAAAAGCAGCCTTTCGGATTTTCTGACGGGAAATTCCGAAAGTCTCAAGATGGCTGTCCTGAAGTCGAATCGTTCCGATTCCATCATTCATCTGCATCAGTTCGACGCGATATGTAATCAGCATGTCGAGATATCGATCGAATGTGATACCGGCCTCCGTAAAGTTTTCCTTATTGTTTTCGGATACGACAACTGGATAGATTTTCTCGAACAGCTCACCGCTCTTGAAAAGGGCATTCAGTCTCTCCCCGATCGTCTTCTGGTCTTCCGTCACACAGTATCTTCCGTCGAGATCGATCAGGGTATCGAAAAGTTCCCCGTCTGACATCTGCGCCCATCGCTCGTTCTGGTAAACGTTTACAGATACCGTTGTCCCGGCATCCAAGGTGTACCCACGCTCGATACCATTGTTTACCGTCTTCTCAGCGTAGCGAAGTCTGAATTTGGCATTCCTCTGTTCCGCGATATGATTCAGCGCCGGCAATCTCATCTCCAGTTCCTCCCTGGTCATCGTTCTCTGTCCATTCATTTCTCTTCTTTCTTCCATTTGGTTTTCCTCCTTGTTTTTCAACCTGCTGTTTTCTTTGGTGCCTCTGTGGGTTCGGCACTCAACATCCGCTCTTCCGTCGGCGCTTCCGAACCCTGTTCAGTTTTCAATGTGCTGGCGATTTCCCGTCGCCGGTATCCGTTCAAGACCACGATGGGACCGAAACGACAAGGGACAAGTGAAACGATGCGCCGTAGGGCAGCCCTTGCGTTTCCGGATCTCGGTGGGCTAGGAAACCCGCGAGCGACGGGGACCGCTCACATGGAACTAACAGGGATCGGTTGCAAAGATGGGCAGATATCGCGGCTTTGACGGAACCTGCAGGCGTTTGCCAAAATACGGTTCAGCAAAAACATGGAGAGAAACGTGATGGTCGGATGAGAATGAGTGGTAGAATCTTACAAAACAGGGAAGGAGGCAAGTGTTTGAGGGAAATCATCGTCGACAGGGAAAATGGAGCCAAGGCATTCGTCCTATTCGAACTCACCAAAGGCAACATCGCGGAAATCAAGGACCGATACATTCTGGAGCAACTGCGTTCCGCAATCGATAGCCCATGGAGCACTGCCCTTCCCGACGGAATTCGCTCAGCTCTGACACGTTCGGTTTCAGAAGAGATGGAAGACAGATTCCTTCTCGAGAACATGGACAAAGATACCGATAGGAGCGTCAGGAGCGCTATCAGGAGTGCCGTGATAAAGGTCAAAGGGCAGCATGGGGTCAAAAACGGACCCTGGGCCGATGCATACGGCGATGCCGATGTCCTCGATTATGCCTACCAGGAGATTATCACGCGATTCAGCGATGGTCCGGGCGCCCTGCTCGATGAAATCGAAATCCCTGAAGGATACCGGATTATCTCAGGTGAGAAATGGGCAAGCGACCTTTCGGGAATCGGACGGGAATGGGTCGATGACATCAACCCCTTCCTCCTGCTGGCGGATAAGACCGGAGAGCTCATGATCTGCGACATCCTGTCGAAGCGGACCGTGCCAGTCGTTGCCGTCAGAAGCGATTTCGCAGAACGGTTTGACAGGCTTGCCGACGAAGACGGCATGATCGGCGATAAGTTCTGGACATATGCCTGCATCGCAGAGGCCAGAAGCCGCAATATGACTTTCGATTTCCGCGGTGCGGTATCGAGGGCATTCGAATTGAAGGGGCGAGTCGAAAAAAGCGATTCGCCAGGGCGAGACGATGGAAAGTTGACCGTGAAGGGCGAGATCGCACGAGCAGGCGCCGATAAACTCGCCGAAGAGGCCAAGAAGAAGGGTGAATTGTTACTTGACGAGTGATGCAAAAAATCGATTCGATTTGCCGGACGGATGGCGACTCGAATGGGCGATGCGTACCGCGACCTGCATTCCATGCGGTGCCTGACGGCACCTATGATCCGCTCGCCAAGGCTCGCTCGATGGATAGATTTTCAGGATCAAAACGACTAGAAGGAGACGACAAATGGCAATGACTAAATTCTCCCGCATCAACAAGCAGCGCGAGGAAATCACCATGCGCGTTCTGGAGGACATGGAGAAAGGCGGTAACGAGTGGAAGAAGCCGTGGGTAGAGGCCTCCCCTCTCCCACCGCATAACCCGGTCTCCGGTACCCAATACAGCGGACGCAACTTCCTCTACACATATGTCTACGGCATGATGCGAGGCTATGCCGACCCGCGTTGGGCTACCGAGAAGCAGATCAAGGAAATGGGCTGGAAAATCCCAGAGAACCTGCAGAACGGACGCGGGGGCATCAATGACGAACTCGGTGTAGGAATCGAGCACTGGGGCATGTACGCCTACATTCCGCGCGTCAAGAAAGACGGAACGCCACTTACCGACAAAGGGGGCACACAGAAGTTCACCAGGGTCCGCGCCGTCAAAGAGAACGGCGTCTGGGGACGCTACCGTAAAGGCGATAACGGAAAATATGAATTCGAGCAGCTGCCGAGTGGCGTCCATCCGCACCCCGAATGCGATCGCTACTTCAAGGTATTCAATCTCTCACTTATCGAGGGCGTCCCGCCGCTTCCCGTTCCCGACCTCGCGCCGAATGACGATATCGAAGTCGGGCTCCTTGCCGACGACGTGATCGCGTCGAGTAGGTGCGAGGTGTTCGAGGGTAGCACCGACGGCGCCTACTACAACTTCGTCGATGACAAGATTTCGGTTCCGTCCCGCGAGGCGTTCAACAGCAATTCCTCGTTTCTCGCCTCACTGCTCCATGAGATGGGCCATTCTACAGCGCCCGCACTTGACCGTCAGATGACGGGTGACATGCACAGCAAGGAATATGCACACGAGGAGATCGTCGCTGAGCTAAGCAGCATCTTCAGCTCCGTCGATCTTGCCGTCAAGGCCGAGACCGACCCTGAGGCCGCCGGTTATGGCGAGCATGTCGCCTACCTCGAGTTCTGGAAGGGGCGTCTCGACAGCGTGGCCGGCACGGACGAATATGAGGCGACCAAGGAAGAACTCTGTGACGATTTCTTTGCCGCCGCTTCCCAGGCATCGCAGGCGACCGATTTCATCATCGACCGCTACGAGCAGGAAGTCGGGCATCCGGCAGCCGGCAAGGAGATCGTGCAGAAGCTCGATATGCCCGAAAAGACGGAGCAGGAAGATCGCGCCGGCCGCAGTCTCTCGCACAAGAAGGAAACGGCTCGCGATGCGTCTGCCCACATGCAGGGCGACCGCGCAGACCTTGTGAACATGCGCGATGAAAATGCCATCGGAGCGTAAGCAAAGGGGAATGGGCAATGGCTAAGTTTGATTTCGATAAGCCTGTCGCCAGTTTCAGCTGGTATCTGCAGAACGGCAGCACCGATGACAAAAGGGGGAACCGTCTTCACGTCGGCACCGGACAGAACGCCCAGATCTATTTCGACCCGAAGAGCGGTGAGTTCATCGGCAAACTCGAATATGTCGACGACTATATCGACCTCGCGGACGGCGCAAAGCAGCATTTCGAGCTGCCCCGCACAGCCCGCGAGTATAAACCGAGCGATTTCAGTCCGAAATTCCCGATCTCTAACGTCAAATATGAAGTAAATGAGTCCGTGAAGGATTTTATCCACGTCCTGCCGCGCGGTCTCTTCTTCTACCAGAATGAATTCTACGATGCCGTCTTCGGGGACAAGACGGACTACCCGGAATCACTTAAGGATTTCCTCTTCACCCGCACGGGCGACATCGAGACCGCCGGTGAATTCTATGGAGCAATCGAAAAGTGGCCGCAGAGCGTCTACGGCACCCTCGTGGAAAAGTGCAATGTCGAAAACCGTCCCATTCCGGAATATGAGAATGATCGGGTTCTGCCGCTCGACTACCATAAAGAGCTGCTGGCGTCCCTTAAAGATCATTTCGGATGCGGAGAGAGTAATTACAGGACGCCAGGCGACCTGATCGCTGCCAGGAGCTACGGCTCATACCTCTCCGGTATCTCGCTTAAGTTCAATCCTCAAGACGTTATCGCGGCTGTGGAACATGCTACCGAGACTGTTCAGGCCGAGCTGGTCCCCTATCTCTCAGACAGCTTCGGACCCGATAGATATCTTCCCTGCGGCTGCCATATCGCCGTCCCGATGAATAATTCGATTGAAAATGCGGCGCAATCGATCAAGGAGCTGCAGAATGCCGGAGTGGATCTTGGCGCCTTGCCGAACCTCAGCTGCGACGAATGCAGCCAGCTCGCCGCCAAAGTCATCCCATATGCGGAGAATAAAGCGCAACCGGCGCCCGACCGCAGTCTTGGACACAAACATGAAGTGAACCGCGATGCGGCGCAGCGGATACAGGCAAGTCGTGAAAACGCCGTAAACATGATCGATGACCATGCGATCCACGCATAAAGGAGTAAAAACAGACATGGATACTGAAATAACTCTCGATCTTAATAAACCGCTCTTCAGCTATAGCCGATACGAAAGAAACGATCACGGTTACGGGGACGACTTTATCCACCGCGACGGCGACGGCGTCAACATGCAGGTCTTTTTCGATCGGGCCACCGGCGAGTTCGTCAGCAAGGGCGTGTCGATCTCTGATTTCACCAATCTCGTCGAAGGCAAATCTGCCCGTGACACGAATGCCTGGACTAGGCACTCGCTCGATCCGAAAGAACTCCTTCCAGATGACATCTCCAAAGTCGAAATCAACGATGGGATGATGGCCTTTCTGAAAACGTATAGGTTCAACGTATCCGATGAGCACACCGGTGACTCTATCCGACAAGAGGTATATGACTTCGATTTCAAGGATGCCGATTTCTACAGTGCACTTTACGGTGACGTCGGAAACTGGCCGCCTGCTGTTTTACGGGGAATTGTCGATAGATTTGCCGAGACCGGCACGCATGTGCTCGAATTCAAAAGCGAGTATTCACTACCGACCGGCTACCATGAAAAACTGTTCGACGCCTTGAAATCATATTTCAAATGCACCGGCGAGGACTATACGACTATCGATGAAACTATCTATATGGAATACGGCGGCGGAGCCGATGTCGATGGGTACAGCCTGAAGTTCAGTCCTGAAGCCCTCGTCTCGGCAGTTGAAAGTGGCTCCCGCTCGCTCGAAGGTGAACTTGTCCCATTGATAGACTATGAGCTGATCGGCGGAGGCGAAACGTATGAATATCTCCCCTGCGGCTGTCAAGTCGATATTCCCATGAATGATTCCATGGTCGCCGCATCTCAGTTCCTTAGAAATCTGCAGAATGCCGGAGTGGATATCGGCAAACTGCCGAACCTCAGTTGCGACGAATGCAGCCAGCTCGCCGCCAAAGTCATCCCCTATGCGGAGAATAAAGCGCAATCGGCACATGACCGCACCCTGGGACATAAACATGAAGTGAACCGCGATGTGGCGCAGCGGATGCAAACTGAACGAACGACAGTCAACCAGATCCGTGAAGAAGACACCGTAGGCGAATAGATAAAAGGAGCGAATCGCAATGTCCGATTACATCAAATATATGTACCGCGAATACCTTGAAGGCCGCACCCGTATCAAAAAAGTCAATGAGGACCAGCCATTATTTCCAAACACCGGCGCCGGCCTATTGATCCAAAAAAACAAGCTTACCGACGATTGGACCGCGCTGAACGTCTCCGACGGGCATTATGAGGAGGAGTCTTTCAATCATGAAGCCCTTGCCGCGGCCTTTCTTCAGGGCGCGAATATGGGACAGCTTCGTATGTTAAACGAGATACTTGACCGCGCCCGGCTGAACGGACCATATTGCCTGGAAAACGTCGCCGACGCATTGCTGTCTTTTGCACCAGCGTGCAAGACCGAATCGCTCATGGAAAACCCCATGCTGCATTTCATCGAGCTTTCCAAGTCCTTCTCCAAGAACGGCGGCATCTACGATCCCGTCCACGGTATCTATATCGACTCCAAAGTCAATGGGTTGGGCGATGTCCCACATTTCACGTTATATGATGTGTCGGTCGCAGACATCGAGGAATGTATGGCCTGGGGCACAAAACACCTCGATGAGGTTCCCGGACAGATCCATGTCGTGAACGGTTCCCCCCACATCGCGACAATCTACGTTACGGGTCCAGATGACCGTCGAATCAATGACCTTATCTTCACACTTTGCGGAGACGGTCGCTGGAGCTATGTCTCGGAACTCGATGCGGAAACGCTCGCCCGTTTCAATGAAATCATTGCAAAGGCGGACCGCATCGAAGCGGGTATCGTAAAAGATGACGAGTGGCGCGACGGGATGGTCGAGCAGGTGTCGGGGTTCATGGATAAAATCAAGGATATGGATGCAGAGGAGGCGGAAGGTGCCGACACGGTGCTCGCCGAGACATTCAATTCGATTGACGCCCTCTCAACCGATGCCGCGATTGATTTGCTGCGCGTCTATTCGAGTTGCGATGCATCCGGACGCGATGCTGTCGCCAAGACGTTCTATGCGTTGTCCGGTGAATCATTCGACTCCTATCTCATGACGGCATCGGAAGTATGCAAGAAAACGCTCGGTATGCTTGAGCCCGAACCGCCGCAGCCTGCAAAGGCGAAGAACCTCTCCCAGAAAACCGCTTCCTCGCGTGAGGCATCGACTCGATTGTCTGATGAGATCGGTGCGAAGCCCTGCACACGCGATGAAGGCACCGTCGGCGACAGCTGATCAGCGAACGGAGGTCTAGGGTTATGACACAGGTAGTGTATGGTCAAAAAGGCTATTTAGGTTCCTCGATGAGCGTACGTGCAGCCGAGGCGTATGAGCAGGGCGAGATGCCGATCAGCAGATGGACCAAGACTGCAATCATCCAGGCGGTCAAGGACTACTGTTTCGATTTCGACTTGGCTTACGATCCGGATATCGAAAAGAAGACGAAAGACGAACTCGCTAAAGAATTTCTCGAGTATAAGTCATGGCATCATTCCAGTCGAACCGCCCGAGAGGTCGAGTTTTTCGGTCTCAATGAAGATGCCGTCTGCCGGAGCTTCGAACCGATGAGCCAAGAGCAGGTTATCGAACGCGATAGGCAGATGGCGGCCGAGCAGGCTACACAGGAAGCACGACTTCAATTCATGAATGCTCGCGAAAAAGAATTCGAGCAGAAATTTGGATGTAACCCATCGAGCGTTCTGGCCTATGAGGCCGTTCATCCCGAGATGTGCACGCGGTACATCGCACGACGCAAGAAAACCGAGATGATTTCTTACCGATTGCCAGCTGAAGCAGTCAAGGCCGGTATGAAAGAAGAACAGGTCTGCCCTCTCGCATATGCCGGGCATAGCCGTGTCGGCTATTTCGACGTCTTCATGCAGGGAACAGGGAAGAAACGGCATTGGGAGGATGTTGACTTCGAGGCTCTTACTGAAAAATTCGATAAGGCTGCCGAGAAGGGGAAGCGTGCGAAAATGCAACCAAAGGCGAGACTCGATGCAAAAAAGACTTGCGTCGATGAAGCGATGAGGGTGATGCGGGAACAAACCGACAATTCAGGCGACAAAGAACAGGAGAATCAAAAATGAGTTTCACAATGGAACAATTTAAGTAGTGGGAAATCAGATTGGGGGGCTGGCTTCCCTCCTTTTGCGTTCGTTGTAACTGACATGAATACATGGTATAATAGTACTAGCTACAAAACATAGGGAGGAACGCAAATGAACAAGTTGGAACTTGAGCTGGATGAGAAAAAAGTGCTTGCTGATGGTGAGTATAACCTTGATGAGCTTTACGGATATATCAACTACATCGCCGTGACCGAGAAGGGACTTCGCAAGGAAGGGAACTTCTACATCGAGAATGATCCGGTTGACGACGGTTTTGGAATGATTGCTGCTGTCGAGCTGATTCTTCTCCGGAACGATTGGTTCCGGAAATACGTGAAAACACTCAACTGCTACTGGTGGAATGAGGAAACAAACAGTTTCGATGTTGAGGATGGGATTGAGGAAGCCGTGAGAAATTGGGGTTCATTTCATTCGGGCACCTATTCCTCCCCCACCGTCATCCGGAAAGATGCGATTCCGATACACAAGCTGGAACTCATCTTGGATGAGCAGAGAATCATCGACGACGGGCTTATCAGGATCGATGATGTGAACAATTACCTCACAAAGCTGATCGTCGAGACAAATGGTCTTCGCAGGGAGGGAAACTTCTATATCGAGGAGAATCCTGAAGACGGTCTGGGTGCAATCACCCATATCGCCCTCTGTCTCTCGAAGCAGAACTGGTTCAGGAACTACGTGAAGGTCCTGAAGTGCTATCGTTGGAATGCCGATACGCAAGATTTCGATATCGAGGATGCGATTCAGGATATGATTTTTGCCGATTTTCCAGTCAGCTAATATTTTGGAGTGTCCATGGGAAAGACGTTAAAGAAATATCTACTTTTTGATCTTGACACCACCGCTCTTAAAGAAGAGTTCGGACCAAAGAGATATACAGTTGCCTATTCCATGATCAGACAATTCCTAGAAAACTGTGGCTTCGAACACAAACAAGGGTCTGGGTATCTTTCCGCTGAACCGATTTCTCTCAACCAAACAATCGTTATCTACCAAGCCATGACAGAAGAAATGCCATGGCTTGATTCATGTTCCAAGACAATGGACGTCGGAAATGTCAGGGGATTTTACAACCTAAAGACGTTGTCGCAAAACCTCGTCGCCGACAATGCCGTCGATAACTCACAACTTGAGCTTGCTGATTTTGATAGAGCTTTTCCGACGGTCGATATCTCTCACGATGAAAGCATGCCACGACGATATCTGATGTTTGACCTAGACTCCGCTAGCCTTAAGAAGGAGTTCGGGCCAACACGATACACTTTGGCATATTCCGACCTAAGAGAAGCACTTGAAAATCGCGGTTTCGAGCATAGACAAGGCTCTGGATACCTCTCAAAAGCTCCTATTTCTAAAAACAAATTGATCGTGCTCTACGATTCGCTTGTTGAAGAACTTCCTTGGCTTAACACTTGCTCTACAGCTATGCATTTTGCAGATATCGGCAAAACCTTCAATTTGAAAACCCTTGCAAGAAACAGTAGCGCCTCAATCTCTGATGTAGAATTTTTTAGAAATCAAGGTACACAAAAAAGAACATCGCGTGCGAGCGCTGAATCAAAAACCCAGTCAGCTCATGCCACCGGAAAAGACAACATCATTCAATTTGCGCCTCGTCAAAATGGCAAAGATATTCCCTCTTCGAAAGGAACTTCTCTTGCCTCTAAATCGCAGAAATACGTTGCTATGGCAAATGCCCTCAATGCTGCTTCGAAAAGCTACGTGTATCGTAACGAAGTTGCACGGTAGCTGATAGAATTAGCGTAATGAAGAAGCTGCGCATATGGATCGTGTACAGTATGAACAATCGGAAGGTTTAGATAATGGATATTTACTCTACCCTGCTCGGTGCGTCTTTCATTACGCTGATCGTGTTGTTCGGCATCGCGATTGTGACGCTTGTCGGCAAGTGGAAGGTGTATGCCAAGCTCGGCATGCCGGGTTGGTACTCCCTCATCCCCGTCTTCTCCGACTACAAGCTCTGCGAGCGAGTCCGTGGCGGCGAGGAGAACAAGACATTCCTCATGGCATATCTCATTGTGCTGATCTGCTCGTGGGTGCTCTGTTGGGCGCCGGCGGTCAACTGGATTCTCATCATTGCACAGTTCGTGATGAACATCATCGTCCTCAATGATCTTGCCCGCACTTTCGGTAAGGAGTCCGCCTATACGATCGGTCTCGTTCTGCTCGGTATCGTGTTCTGGCCGATGCTCGGGTTCGGCGAAAGCGAGCCTGTAGACACTGAGGATGACAGCGATACGAACTACGAGGTGCTTTAGCTGAAATTCGCAAGCGCTTGCGAATTTAAATATCTGAAAGGAAAATTTGATGCATTCCTATTCTGCCCTGCCTGGTGCGTTTTTCTTTACGCTGGTCTTGCTGCTCACCATCGCGTTCGTGACTCTTGTCAGTAAGTGGAAGGTGTATGTCAAGCTCGGCATGCCAGGCTGGTACTCTCTCGTTCCCATCTTTTCCGACCGCAAGCTTTATGAGCATGTTCGTGGCAACAAGGAGAACAAGACGCTTCTCATGGCGTATCTCATCATTTCACTCCTCACCATCGCACAGCTTGCGGCGATCATCATCTTCCTTAACAACCTCGTCCAGATATTCGTCTAGATGAAATTCGCAAGCGCTTGCGAATTTGACTGAATCGGCCACCGGGTATTTGCCTGGTTGTTTTCTTTTAGAGTTAACAGGGCTACCGTCAGTACGGCGATAGCCCTGTTTGCTGTCTTTATCAAAACCGTCGTAAAACCGCGGAATCTATGGATGAAATAGTTCCAAGTGAACGATATGGATAAGCCATGCCACTGGTCTAAATCTATCCTTACATTCAGACTCGCCATAAAAGGCGGGGCTTTTTCTGTTTGCAACTCCTCAGGTTGAAACGTGGTTGTTTGATAAGAGGTATACGATTGTTGAAACGGCACGTGAAGCGGGCCATTTGCAAAGGCACCGCGACGTGGAAATTGGTAAAATATCAAATCGATCCTCTTGAATACGCTGCAAGAGTTGCAGCCGGAAAAGGAAAGGAATGATGTAAGACATGAACGAAACAGACAACAAGCAAAAGAAAGGAGGAGGCATGTTCGACAGGATCAGGAAGCTTGGACGGCGCATCGCAACGCTTACGGTAGGCACCGTACTCGTGATGTCGCAGTGTCTCGGTAGCTTCGGTGCCACGCTCGCACCCACGACGGCATACGCCGCGGACTCGCAAACGATCACGGGCAACTGCTCGATCTACTGCACGAATGCGCTCTCTGCAACGCAGTATACAACCGTTACCGCGCAATTCAACGTCACCATGCCGGATGGCAAGGTATATCAAGGCCATTGCCTCAATCACGGAGATGCGCTTCCGAAAGACGGAACCTATACCTTCACCGGAACGCGCAATGCGAATGGTTCGTACAACATTACTGTCAACAGCCGCTACCACTTTTCCAACCTGAGCCAGATCCACCCGACCCAGGCTGCAAACTATATCGGCGTACCCTACGGTTACACGCAGGCCGTCGGTGGATTCGAGTACAGCCCCAACGTCAACGTGACCTTCAGTAAGATCTCCGCCGATGCCAAGGTGACGGACGGCAACGGCGAGTACTCCTATGCGGGCGCAGAGTACGATATCTACCGCACCCGTGACAACGCGCTGGTCACCCATATCACCATGGACGGCAACGGCCATGCCAGCTACCAGCTCGACCCGAACGAAAGCTATTACGCCGTCGAGACCAAGGCCCCGCAGGGTTTCCAGAAGTACGAGGGACATATCGAGTTCTCGACCGGTAACAGCGCCGGGGAACAGCAGCTCAAGGACGACCCTGGGTATGTGAAAATTACCGTTGCCAAGAAGGATTCCGCTACGAGCGGAAATCCCCAGACTAGCCTTTCCCTTGAAGGTGCAGAATACAAATGCACTTCCATCTCGACCCCTGGCTGGGAAGCGACCGGAAAGACTGATGCGAACGGTGTTTTGTGGTTCGATCGTGTTCCTCTCGGTGAAATTCAGATCGTGGAAACCAAGGCACCCGCCGGTTACAAGTTGGACACTACCGTCCATTCATATACGGT
Organism: Collinsella sp. AF39-11AT; assembly: GCF_003474585.1. Taxonomy (NCBI): domain Bacteria; kingdom Bacillati; phylum Actinomycetota; class Coriobacteriia; order Coriobacteriales; family Coriobacteriaceae; genus Collinsella; species Collinsella sp. AF39-11AT. The sequence goes on from NZ_QROG01000003.1 coordinate 38,984, forward strand.
TAATGCCGGCCAGTGGATTGATGCCACCAAGGTTGACGGCGGGGCCATCGAGCTTGAGCCGGAGGATGATTTCGCCGAGAACCCGCAGGCGTTCGATGTCGAGATCGCCAAGACCAAGGGCGGCGAGGACGACAGCTGGGAGTCCGACAACGGCCATGGCAAGCCTGCCGTCGGCGTGCAGTTCCAAATCATCTCGAACTCCACCGGCAAAGTCATCGGCACGCTGACCACCAACGAGAGCGGATTCGCCTCCACCAAGGATGCCGATACCTGTGACGAGACTTCCATCTCCGAGGACAAGACGGATGATGCAACCCGTCCGTGGTTCGGCGAGGGCAAGCGTAATGCCGGCATCGACGGCGCGTTGCCAATCGATCAGAAGGGCTACACAATCCACGAGGTGGATTCCACGGTGCCCGAGGGCTATGACCATGTCGATGACTGGACTATCTCGGCAGATGAAGAGGTCAACCAGAGTACGAAGTACTACTCCGTAATCGACAAGACGTTGACGAGCCGACTCCAGATCGTTAAATGCGACGCGGAGACGGGCAACACGGTTCTGCTCTCCGGCTTCAAGTTCCAGATCCTCGATGCTGACGGCAAGGTCGTATCGTTTGACGATCCGTATGACGTGAACGCCAAGGTCGATACGTTCACCACCGACGCGAATGGTCAAGTTTCCATGCCTGGAAAGCTGAAGTCCGGCAAGTACGCCGTCAAGGAAATCACCACCTCCGCCCCGTATCTGCTCAACAGCGAGACGGTCGGCTTCGAGGTCTCCAAGGATTACAAAGACGCCTCTCCCATCACCGTCGTAAAGGTCTTCGACAGGCAGGCTATGGGGCAGGCGACCATTACCAAGTCCTGCGCCGATGACGGCAAGAATCTCAAAGATGCAGAGTACGATGTCGTCGCGCAGGAGGATGTCGTCTCCCCCGATGGTACCGTGCGTGCGTCCAAGGGACAGGTCGTCGATCATGTGACCACCGGTGACGATGGAACCGCCACCACCAAGAAACTCTATCTCGGTTCCGGTTCCGCAACCTATGCCTTCATCGAGACCAAGGCTCCGAAGGGCCATGTGCTCGATACGACCCCGGTCGAGTTCACCCTTTCCTATAAGGACGACAAGACCGATCTCGTGACCGCTTCCGTAGAGCAGAAGGACAAGCCGACCAAGGTAAAGGTCAACAAGACCATTCTCGGTACCGATGATGTCCTCGCCGGAGCCAAGTTCGACATTTGGAACATCGATGACCAGGAGACCTTCCAGACCGGAACTTCCGTCGCAATCCGTGCCGATGAGGGCAAAGAGGTCTCCGTCAAGCAGAATGTCTCCTCTTCCACCGTCACGGTCAATTCGAATGAATATTCGATTGTCCTGAAGGACAAGGACGGCAGGGAGATCGAGGTCGGAAGCGATACGGCTGTCGAAGCCGGTGACTACACCGTCGTGGCTAAGAAGGGCGACGATGAAGTGAAGCTTTCCGACGCCACGATTTCCGTAGACAAGGGTAAGTCCTATACCGTCGCCATCAAGAACCATATCTTCGGAACTTCCGCTGAACTCAGCGAGACCGGTGATTCGGTGCCGAATGTGAATCTGATGTGGGATGCCGCCCGCAAGGCATACACCACCGACAAGGCCCTTGCCTCCGGCAAATACACCGTCTCCGTCGATGGCGGCGCGGTTGGAAAGATTTCCGTCAAGAACGGCGAGATTGCCTACGCATCCATCTCCGATGGCAAGGTCAAAGCCGAGCCCGTCCTCCTCAAAGACGGCAAGAAGTTCACCGAGCGCACCACGGACGCGAAGGGCGAGTTCGACGTGAAGCACCTCACCACCGGTTCCTACCGCATGGTCGAGACCGAGGCTCCCGCCGGCTACATCGAGAACCCGAACGTTTTCGCCTTCACAGTCGATTCCGACGGCATGACCGAGGGCGTGACCGAGTACACGATCGATGTCACGGACGACTACACTAAGCTGCATGTCTCCAAGCGCGATATCACGAATGAGGCCGAAATCGAGGGCGCGAAGCTCACGCTCAAGGATTCCGATGGCAAGGTCATTGATTCGTGGACTTCCACCACGGAGGACCATGTGATCAATGCCCTCGCGCCCGGCAAGTACACGCTCACCGAAGAGCGCACGCCGCACACTTATGATGTAGCGGAGTCCATCGATTTCACCGTGGAGAAGACCGGCGAGATCCAGACCGCCGTCATGTACGACAAGCCGATCTCCATCAAGGGCGAGATCGACAAGCGCCAGGAGATCGCTGACCCCACGCATCCGTATACGGAGGCTAACGGGGACGGCGAGAACAACGCCGATACCAGCACGTCAGATGACGGAAGCTATGATTACACCCTCGATTTCCGCTCCACCTCTAACACCTGGACGGATGAGTTCACCGTCGAGGACGACCTTTACGGAGTCATGACCGGTAAGGCCACCCTCGATTCAATCACGACCCCGCAGGCGTACAAGGACTTCGATGGCAAGATGAACGTCTGGTACAAGACCGATCAGACACCATCCGATTACTCCGACGAATCCGGTGCCAACCAGACCCTTTCCGACGGACACGGCAATCCGTGGCTCACCGACGAGTCCAATTCCGAAACCCTTGGCGAAGACGGCCGCAAGATCGATTACACCGGCTGGAAGCTTTGGAAAGCCGACGTGTCCACCACCGAGGCCGAGGATCTTAAGGTGTCCGACCTCGAGCTTGCCGAGGGCGAGCACGTCACTGCAATCCGTTTCGAGTACGGGCGCGTCGAATCCGGCTTCACCACGCGTGAGGACGATTGGGACCGTGACGGCATCAAGGACTCCCATGATGACGTGAACGACGCAACCGAGACCGCCAAGGGCAACGGTTCGTACTCCGATGGGGTCTCCATCCTCGTCGATCTCGACGGCTCCGGCAAGTTCACGGCATTCGGCAATAACGGTCTCGGCGGTAAGATCAAGCAGAAGGATGGCACCTATACCTGTAAGGACGGGGATACCGTCTATTCCCTCACCCTGAACAAGGACGGGTCCGCCTCCGCGAAGATGACCGATAAGGACGGCAAGGAGACCAAGGTCGACCTCGCCGCCGGTCAATTCAAGATCAGCGAGGGCGTTTCCGGTGACTATGCACCGGCTATCGTCCATATGAAGGTCACCGACGATTACCGCGATGGCGACTCCTTGGAGAATTACGCCAAGGTCGACCTCTACCGCAACGGCGGTGGCGAGGACCAGCTCGAGGACCATGACGATGACAAGGTGAAGCAGACCCCGAAGTCCGATTCCGCCATCATCGGCACCACGCTCACCGGCGAAGACGGCAAGCACACCGTCAAGGTCGGCGAGAAGGTCGAGCTCACCGATACCGTCTCCTACACGAATATCGAGGCAGGTGTCGAGCATACCGTCACCGGTACGCTTATGGATAAGACCACCGGCGCTCCCCTCTCCGATGGGGACGGTAACCCACTCAGCTCGAGTGTCACCTTCACTCCGGAGGAGAAGGACGGCACCGTCGAGGTCAAGTTCACCGTCGATACGACACATCTGGACGGCCACGATCTCGTGGCATTCGAGACGCTGACCACCAAGGAAACGGAAACCGACAGGGAGACCGGCGAGAAGACAACCGTCGACAAGACCGTTGCCGAGCACAAGGACATCGACGATGCGAACCAGACCGTCACCGTCACCAGCGACAAGTCCTCGATGGCTCAAACCGGCCGCAACATCCTGATCGGCGCCGCAATCGCGGCTGCCGTCGCCGCCGGTGCGGGCGGTACGTATATCTACCGCAAGCGCCATCAAATCGATGACGCCGACGATATGATGGAGTAACCTTTAAGAGGGGCTTCCATCGCCTACTGAAGGGGCTATTCGGGGCAACCCGATGGCCCCTTTTTCACTAAAAAGGAAAGGAATTGAACATGACGAAAAAGAAAAGGATAAGCAAGATCGTTAACGGGATGCTGCTCGTCATCTGCATCCTATCCGCGGCCGCAGCCCTTCTGCTGGGAGGAGAGACGGTTAAAGAAGGCTGGGAATACGATAGCCTCGCAAAGGACGCTGAGGCTCAGACGGCAGACGGAATCGACTGGACCATGCTTCGCGGCCGCAATCAGGATATCGCGGCTTGGCTCAGGGTCGAGGGAACAACTATCGACCTTCCCGTCGTAAATACACGTAAGGGAGACCCCGCGGACTTCTATCTGAGCCACGATTTCGACCGTAATCCGTCTTTCGCCGGTTGCCCATACCTAGACGCAAGGGGTACGGCAGACGGACCACACGCACTCGTATACGGACACCACATGGGGTTTACCGGTCAGATCTTCTCCCCTATTTTCGCGACCTACAGGCAAGCGGAATTCGACAAGATCGGCGAGATGTATTGGTTCACCCCCGATAAAGGACGGCAGGTTCTCAAACCTGTCATGGCGATGTCTGTCGATAAGAAATACCAGCCAATCCAGACGTTCGATTTCACTTCCGCAGAGGAAGTACGGTCGTGGCTTTTGGATATGAAAAAAGACGCGACCGCCGTCAGTGATGACTGCGACGCCACGATTGCAAACGCAACCCGCGCAATCACACTCGTCACCTGCTCTTCGATGAATACGGGCGGTCGAGCGAGAACGCTTCTTATTTTTGTTCATTGACACTCCCCATAGATAAATCCAGGGGCTTTACGACGGTCTCGGTAAGGGCGTAGTACACTTGTATCATAATACAGACATGGTATAATGATATTATACTTTTAGAAAGGAGCAAAAGAATGATCAAAAAAAACGATCGCCCAAAGTTTGTTGCAGAAGCTATATATACGAACACCTTGGAAGGTAAAAGAGTTTCTGATTTCTTTCTTGAAGAAGCAAGCAGGTATTGCAACGATGAAATCGACCTTGCTGAATTTGATCGCCGCCTTTGCAAGCACTACGGCATTTCACCGTCTCAGCTAGAAAGGTAGCCACCTATGTCCTTTGTCGACCCATATATTGATACTGAAACAGGACTTCTCATCAATTCGATAGGTGCAAAAACTCAATCAGAACTCGATCAAATAGAAGCGGACTTCGTTTCTATTGGGCTTTTGAAGTTATATGACGAAAAATTTAGAGTCAGCTATTCTCTTGAAGACCTGCAATATATCCATGCTTCTTTATCTAAACCGTCGTAAAACCCCTGGTTTCAACTACGGGGATATAAGACGGTAGATATTATGCAGCTCAATACTGTATAATATCTATACCATGAAGTACAAGAGTAACCGCAACATAGTTTTCTCCTGCAACTACCATGTGGTCTTCTGCCCGAAGTACCGTCGGCCCGTCCTCGTGGACGGAGTCGACGAGCGCTTCAAGGAGATCGCATGGGAAGTCGCCGACGAGCTCGGGTTCGAGATTGCCGAGATGGAGGTCATGCCCGACCACGTCCACCTGCTCCTGTCAATCGATCCCCAGCTGAGCATCCACCGGGCGATCAAGCGCATCAAGGGGAGGTCAAGCCACGACCTGCGCGAGGAGTTCCCGTGGCTCAAGAGCCGTATACCGACGCTCTGGACGAACAGCTACTTCGTGTCGACCGTGGGAGGTGCACCGCTCGCGCAGGTGAGGAAATACATAGAGAGACAGAAGGAGGTCTAGCCGATGGAACGCGGATTCAAATACCGAATTTACCCGAATGAGTCACAGCGCGACCAGATCGCGCGGATGTTCGGTTGCTGCCGCTTCGTGTACAACCGCGCCCTCGATGTCAAGAAGACCGCCTACAGCGAGACCGGGAAGAGTATCGCCACCAATGATCTGATCAAGATGATCCCTGCGTGGAAGCGCGACCCCGAGACCTCCTGGCTCGCGCAAGTGGACTCCATGGCGCTCCAGCAGTCCATCCGCGACCTCGACCGCGCCTACAAGAACTTCTTCCGACGCGTGCGCGAGGGCGGGAAGCCGGGCTTCCCCAAGTTCAAGTCGCGCCGGCACGCCCGGCAGTCCTACCGCACCAACGGCGGCAAGGTCCTCGACCGCAACCATATCGCGCTGCCGAAGCTCGGGACTGTCCGGGCTAAGGTATCCCGACCGCTCCAGGGGCGTTTCATGTCGGTCACGGTCTCCCTGGACGCGGCCGGCCGTTACTTCGCCACCTTCCTCTGCACCGACGTGCCGGCTAAGAACACGACCGCGACCGACCGGGAGGTCGGAATCGATCTCGGCGTCGAGACGCTTGCGACTCTCTCGGACGGCACGAAAATCGAGAATCCGCGTCATCTCAAGAAATACGAGCGCAAGCTCGCGCGGGAGCAGCGCAGGCTCTCCCGCAGGAAGGGCGCACGCAGGGGCGAGAAGCCGAGCGGCAGGTACATGAAGCAGCGGAAGAGGGTCTCCAGGATCCACGCCAATATCGCCGATGCCAGAACCGATGCCCTTCACAAGGTCACGACCATGCTCGCGGACGAGAACCAAGTCCTGTGCATGGAGGACCTGAATGCCAAGGGCATGGTGCGAAACCATCATCTGGCGAAAGCCGTGTCGGATGCCTCGTTCGGTGAGTTCGCACGGCTGCTTGAGTACAAGTGCGCCGAGCGTGGGCGCTCCCTTGTCAAGATTGGCCGCTTCTACCCGTCGAGCAAGACCTGCTCGGCCTGCGGGCACAGGCTCGACGCCCTGCCGCTGTCGGTGCGGTCGTGGGACTGCCCCGTGTGCGGTGCGCACCACGACCGCGACGTCAACGCGGCGAGAAACATACTGACGGAAGGGAAACGCATCCTCTCCAACACGCAAGGTACCGCGGGGCACGCGGGAACCGTGGCGGCTATAACCGCCTAAACGCTCGGGGAGAGGACGTAAGACCCTAGAGGACTATATCGGTCCCCGACGGCAGACCTCGCAGAACTGAGAATCCCCTGGTTTCAACTACGGGGAGTGTCAATTGGCAAAGTATATCCGTGGGCTGGACAAATCAGAACTGTTGAAATACACAAAGTTGGAGATCCAGACAATTCTAATTTTGCGCCTTCGGCCCTAATCGAACCAGCTTTCTATAATTCAATGCAAGAACTTGGTGAAGACCATAATCTCCAAGGTTTAAATCAATTATCGTTTGCCGATCGTCTTGCATACCATTTTTCAAATGTGAACTATATTCATCCTTTTAGAGAAGGTAACGGGAGGACTCAAAGAGTGTTTTGGTCACTATGCGCAATGGAAGCAGGATATGACTTAGATTAGACTTCTGTTAGCAGTCGAGACATGGACAGTGCGTCTAAAATTGCCAGGCTCAATGACGACTTGACTGCCTTAAAAGCAATTTTCAAGGAAATTGCCATACCGTTTAATAAAAACAGCAGTCTACCTATAGACGCTGTTTACAAAAGACTTCTTCGAGTAAGAAACCATTTGTCCATGCAAGCAGACAGAACATATGATTTAACTGAAAAGTATATTAGATAACTCCAAAAATAGCGTTAAAAACAGCGCTATTGTGGTATAAGAACTGTAGATATAGGTACGGGTTCAGTTTTAGAAGGCGATACAATGGACAGCGATATTCCACTGATGCTTGGAATCTCACAAGTCAAACGGGATTTCTCCCGCATCGCAAAAGACGTGGCGACGACTGGAAAGCCGATCGTCGTCCTGAAGGGAAGCAAGCCGATCGTTCAGATCGCACCGCTCCCGAATTCATCCATCCAGGATGAAGCACCAAAGACAGCATAAGGAGGATATGCAAATGGATGATATGAACATGAACAACGAGCCGCCCGTTTACGACAGCGGCGATATGAAACCGACAGACCCCATCCCCACCGAGGGCGAGAACGATGCCGGTCTCACCGAGGAACTTCCGGTGTATGGGGATACGTCGACCGGTGACCGAGGCGGGCGCAAGAAGATCATCGCGATCGCCGCAGGCGTCGTGCTCATCGCCGGTCTCGGTATCGGCGCATTCGCGTTGAGTTCCCATAAGACAGCGAACACTCAGCCGGCCGAGCAGGAGCAAACCGTCGCACCGGTCAAGGACAACTCTGAGGAAAAGACGGACAATCTGTCGACTTCCGATATCGCCAAGCTATGCTCGACGCTCAAGCTGGACGATGCCGATCTGTCGATCGCTTCTGATCAGGTACGGGTCGATGCCAAAAGCGGCCGCGTCCTCGTGACCCAGGTTTCCGAGGACGATGCAGCCAAAATGGTCGATTCGACCGCACGCCGATCCGCCGCCCTCGCTGCCGTACTCAACGGAAAGAAAATCAAGGGCGTCAGTGCCGTCGATGTGACGTGGGTTACCACTGACAAGGACGGCAACATCAAAGTCGCCGTCGCATACGATGTCACAAAGGCACCGACCGGAGGATCAACAGTCGACATCATCAACGGATCCGGCGGACATGTGATCGCCGATGACATCTGGTCCACCGATGGCGTGCATGACCAGGGTTATGACCAGAATGCCGGTACCGTGAAGAAACCGGACGGAACCCCTATCTCGACTGGAACCAAGACCGAGGAGAAGAAAGAATCCGACGACAAGGACCAGAAGTCCGATGACTCCAAGAAGGAGGATAACAAGTCTTCCGATTCCTCGAAGTCGGACAACAAGGGCGATTCCTCCCAGTCCAAGCAGAATTCCGGCAATTCGCAGAGTTCCGGCAGCAACAATTCCTCTTCCAACGGCGGCAGCCAGAAGAAGTGGGTTGCCGAGCAGGGCCACTGGGAGACAGATTACAGCCAGGTCTGGGTGCCGAATGTGGTTTATACGCGCCATGAACGTTGGATCTGCAGTGCATGCCACGCAGCATTTGGATCTGCAGCCGAAATGGACGCTCACGCTCACGCTACTTTTGGCGATGCGCAGCATCCTAACGGCGGTTCTGCAATCAATGATTCGTATACCACCTCTGAGGACCAAGGACATTATGAACAGCAGGCTACGGGACAACATTGGGTTGTCGACGTCGCCGGTCACTGGGAGTAATGTACATCGTTCCTCTCCTCTTACATTTGGTAAATAGATTGTACCATAGTACCATGGCACTAGCGATGAGAATTTACCGGTAAAAAGAAAGACCTCGGGTTTAATCCGGGGTCTTTTTTGCAGGACGAAATGATACCTGATACAATCAGCAAAGGCGCGGGGTGCGCTGAAGCCCTACCCGAGTTTTCGGGGAGGTGGTCATATGGACATGCTACGTCTTTTAGTCGTAGCTCTCCTGCTTACGACCGTGCAGATCATTCTGGGTCGTTAAATTCGACCTATTAAATGACTGAAGCCGCCCCTGCAAGGACGACTTCAGTGACGAGGTGAAAGCCTCAAAACCTGTTTCTATCCACGTAGGGCGCCGGTTCTGCAAAACCGTTAAGCGCACCCTCGCGTCATCTTTAGTATAGCTGCTACTAATATTTCTACCGGTTAGTTTTGAAAATTCCCAAAAACTTTCCTGCAAAACCAATCATTGTCTTCCGTGATAGCCCAGAAACGGTATCTGCAGTCTTAATTCTTATCTTTCCTTTTTGCCATGGCAATAGGGACAGCCTTTCCCTGCCGCCCTTGAATATATGGCAGCCTCCCACTCATGCCCGCACTTTCCCAACCACCACGCCTTCTTGTTGGATTTTCCGGCAATCTGCATCGGGCGAAGCCTACCGTTCTTCGTGGGATGCCATTCGGCGGCCAGGCTTGGATTCACCGTGACGAGGTCGTTAACGCCTTCGACGACATGTCTCTTTGAACAATGGGGACATCCAATTCCCCTGCTCCTATTTCCGATTACCGCCTCCCACTCATGCCCGCATGTTCCTTTCCACCAGACCTTTCGGTTGGATCCGGCAGTCACCTGCGTCGGTCGAAGGCAGTTATTCTTCGTCGGATGCCACTCCGCTGCCAAATCCGGATTGACTGTCGCCAGGTCATTTTGACCGACGATTAGCTTTGCCATTTAGTTGACCTTCCCCTTTAACCAGTCTACAGCCCACCGATTATAGAGCTTAAAAAGAGTCGCCCGAAAAAGACGACTCTTTAGACCTATCAGTTTTAGATCGCACTACTTCTCTTCTGCCTTACAAGGTGTACGAGTCAACCATTTCGTCATGACAAGTTGTTTGACCGGTTCGCCATCGACATTCATCCCGCTGACAAATATCCAACGTTTACTACTCGGTCCGAGAACAGTCCATGCACGGCCATCCTCACCATACAGAATGTCGCCGAACAAGATGGGCTCCCCATCCGCATCGACAATCTCCTTACGTGCCATCGCGTGGCAGAGCTTACGGAATTTACTGAAGCGATGGGAAACCTTTTTATATTCGCCTTTAAGCGTATTGAATTCGTGGCGCAGAGAGTTCAAATCGTTTTGGAGCTTCCCGGTCTCTTTGGCCCGTTCAACCAAAACATGGAAAGCTTGCTTAGCAGCTTCTCCCGATGCACCGGGAAACACACTATCAATTGCAAACTCAATCGAACGGATGTCTTTATCGGTCACTTTCCTTTTGCCCATAGCCACTCCTATCAGCCAGGTTTTATTTATCGTCGAAATCTATTGTATCACAATACTACGACACCATAATAAAGCACTTGAAATCAGCGCGAACGCTCTAACATGTATTCAGTCAGCCAACGTCGAAAAGCATTGAGGAACGGTTGGCTGTTCTGCGTATCAGCCCATCCACAGAAGCCGATGAAGCCGTCAGCGTTGAAGCTTATCGCCTCTCGACCGTTCCACTGGTCAAGACAGTCGATCTTGATATATGCCTTCTCAAGACCACCTTCCGGCTTCATTTTGCAGCACAGGCTGTCAGACTTCCGACGTGGCGTCATGAAGTGCGGGGTCATCCCGGCACGGTGAGACCTGGCGCACTCGATGGCGATATAGCCCTGGAGGGCATCGAGATCGCAGTGGCGTATATCGTCGTAAGCAAAGCCGAGTGACGTGAAAAGCTCGCGGCAGAACGCGGAAGTAAGAACTTGCATGGTGGTGACTTTCTATTTGAGATGGTCGGATGATATTATGATAGCATAATAGGTAATGTACTATCGCACTATTGCGCTGTCACATTAACAACGTTAGCCTTATATGGAGGTTTGTATTGAAAGGAAGCCTGCATTGAGTCGAGATAAGATTGCCGTCATCATTCCCTGCTATAACGAGGCTCTTACCATCGGCAAGGTAATCGATGACTTCCGCCGCGAGCTACCCGAGGCGTCTGTCTACGTTTACGACAACAACTCGACCGACGGCACCGCCGCCATCGCCCGCTCGCGTGGCGCTGTCGTCAGACTCGAACCCCGCCAAGGCAAGGGAAACGTCTGCCGCCAGATGTTCCGAGACATCGAAGCCGACTGCTACCTCATGGTCGACGGCGACGATACCTATCCGGCCGAGGCGGCTAAAGCCCTATGCGAGCCGATTCTTGCTAAACAGGCCGATATGGTCGTGGGCGACCGTCTATCCAACGGCACCTATGCGCAGCAGAACGCCCGCGCGTTTCATGGCTTCGGAAACGATTTGGTTCGCTTCATGATTAAGTGGATCTACGGCTATGCCTATTCCGATGTCATGACGGGGTATCGGGCCATGTCCAAGCCCTTTATCAAGACGTTCCCCGTCCTTTCCGAGGGTTTCCAAATCGAGACCGAGCTCTCGATACATGCCGTCGATCATCGTTGGCGCATCCTGAACATTCCGATTGACTACCGCGACCGCCCCAAAGGCTCGGTCTCTAAATTGAATACGGTGAGTGACGGTCTGAAGGTGATCGCCATGATCGGCACGCTGTTCAAGGACTACCGCCCGTTAAAGTTCTTCTCGCTGATCGCTTTGGCGTTCTGCATCGGGGGCCTATGTGCCGGCATGCCTGTAGTGAGTGAGTACCTTGCCACCGGCCTCGTGCCCAGACTCCCGACAGCCATCTTAGCCGTGGCGTTCATGTTTATTGCCGCCCTCTCTCTGGCTACTGGATTCATTCTGGATGCCGTGGCGAAAGTCGAGCGCAAGCAATGGGAACTGCACGTATACCGTCAGGCTGAGAACGAGTGATACGGTCAGACCATGACGGTCTTTCAACTGATGCATGCTAGTTTCGTTACTAAAAGAGGGAATTATATGCGCACCAATCAAATCTATATCGCGAGGGACGGGAAGTCGGGTATGCATGTTCTCGTCAGAATCTTGGCAGTCAATGATATAGGAGTAGATTATCCTCCGATTGATCCCGACAATTTCAATAAACTCATGATGGCAAGGGATGTAAAATCGCTTGTCCTGGCTGCACGCGATCTCGGACCCATGTACATTTCAGCAAACATCCTCTCACGTCGCACTTTTATACCTAGCCATCTCCAGCAAGATATTGAGTGCGGGTTTAATCTCATTCCATCCGATCTAGAGAGCCTGCTTTCGGAATGCTATTTCGACCCATACGCAATCCCCGATGAGATAGCTGGTATGGGCTATAGGGCAATCGGCCGTACGGAAAAGAAGGCGACACGAGAGCTTATCAACGACTTCGACTTCACCATAGCCGGGGATCTGTCCTATCTGGATTCGCAGTTTCGTGCAATCGTCGAACCGCTGCACGACTGGGTCTTTGCCAGAAACCTGCTTTCGATTCTCATGCGCATCGGCGGGCTATACAGATCCGGTGCCGATCCAGACACTATTCTGGAAACCGCACGGTTCCGCCAAGTGAATCCCACAGTTCTGAAAAAACGATTCAATATAGCTACGGACACCTGCTATGTAATCCCCATCGCTTTCAATCCGATCTATCGAATGGAAAACTTAGCAGTCAAGGATATCTCCTTCGATGCTCTGCAATTCTGCCCGCTGTACGGCAGCCTTATCGATAAAAAGAATTCCTTTAGCCGAACTACGATTGAGCAATATCTTAAAGGTCCCGGCAATGAATTCGTGAAATTTCTTGCGCCGTTAGAGGCATCACGGGTCAAGAACAGATCGGACAATCATGAAAGCCATTCCGGGGAAAATAAATGGCGGTATATGGTCGTCAGCTCAAAAATGAACGACGACGCGATAAATAGCCAGATGCAACTGGCAAACCGTTTGCTTCAGGCATTTGACGGGATACTCTTCCAGCCACAACTTACGTATACGGGCGTAAAGATGGCGGAAATAGCCCCGGAACGGAAACCGAGCAATATATTGGAGGCCATGTGGCTCCTCGTCAGGAACCATCCCGGCTATTATTTTCTGACTTGCAAGCGCTGTATGCGAACGGTGCTCTCCGGCACCCAGGGCGGCGAACGTTCTTTCTGCAGCAACTCCTGTCGTGCTACTTGGAGCAAAGAACATTCGGCAAAGTAAAGGACAATGATCTGCTTGTTTTGATAGCAAAAACGGAGCCATCCTTCAACAGGACAGCTCCGTTTTTGGCGATACTATCAATACGTTTATAAACAAGAAGTATCAGATGAATCATCAAAATGACTATCTTCTACTGCTTTTATATTCAACTTATTAAGAGTCTCATCTTTACTAGCTCGGGAATTCTTTGCTTCAGCAAGTTTCTTTGCAGCTTCAGTTGAAGAAATATCTTTTGAAGCCAATGACCGATCGGGCATCCTCTTAAATTCTTTTGTAAGAATTACTATTCCTTTCTCACGACTGAGCAAATCTGCAGAATAATCAAGAATAGCCTCTTTCCGAGCCTTAATTATTCCCGTATAAAATTCCTTTTCCGCCTGATCAATTCCAGGAGTGTCCCAAATAATATTATTTATTTTGGACATATCAATTCGCGGTAGCATTCGCTCAAGAGCTCTGTTACATCCATCGTTTTCTAACGAGGATAAAAAATTGAAATAATTTATACGTCTACCGTTAATCTTAATAGAAGAAGTTGGAATACTGTACAAACGGCGATGTAAAGCCTGTTTATTATGCAAAATATCTTTTTGCATAGCTTTGCCCGCTTCTGGGAACAAACTGCTTCCGCAATCATATACGGGAGCAATACTAAGCGCGTCGTGGGTGGAATCGTATAAAAATCCCCAATTTCCATTATGTCTATCCCAGTTTCCTATTAAAGAATCCACAATAAACATATTCCAAAAATGATTCTCAAGTTCTTCCGGATCAATAACATCCTGTACATTGAAGGTCTCAAGAATATCCTTTAATTCTGTTCCATATCCACTTCTAGCAGAATCTACCATTTGATTCTTCAGAGAAGCGAAATCTTGAAGTTCAAAACCAGGTTCAACAAAATCACGACATGCTACGACAGTCTTTTCACTACCATTTATAAAATACGTACCCAATAAAGTATCTTGAGCGCTAATGCCAGTTGACTGAAAGATATGTGAACCAATATATTCAGAAATACATCCTTTTGTGTAATGCAACTCAGGGCTTCGTTCCGAAATAGAAGGAAACTTAAGCATCCAGCGTGACCCGTTTAACATAATAGAAATCTTATTTCCATTGGCTCCACCATAGCCTTTCTTAAGCTTAGGAGCATCCGTGAAATCAATCATTTAGATATCCGTTCTCTTGATTCCTAAATACTTCTTACGAAGATACCATGCCTGTTCCTCAGTAATCGAACGCTCAATCTCAGCGCTGTTAATTTCACTTTGTAGTAGGCAATAGTCACAGTCGAATTCCAAATATCCTATGTTAGCTTTCGCTTTTTCTTCTCCTTCAAGATAGGCGGCAATCGCATCTTTAAGGCAAGGATTAAGAGTTTTTTCAAACGAATTATCGATATCCATCATGATTCCTCCTCTCTTTCTTTATATAAACAATAATACTACGATATCACCAGACAAACAAGTAAGGCCGCTAAAACGACATTATCGACCTCTAATGGTCTAAAGCCTTATCCACGATTCGTCTGTGGCATCGCTTTTAAACTCATCTACTATTGCTACGCAGCCTACTGGGTGAGCTCGATACAATCCGGCGCGAGGATGCCGGGAGAATTGCGGTTGAAGTCATCCGCTAGAGTCAGATGCGGGAGCTGCCAACGTCGAAGATCCTCGTGCAAGTTTTGGCAGCCGAAGAACATCTTGTTGACATCGCTGGCGCGTGGGATGTTCCAGGTGGAGGCGCCTACCTGTTGCAGTTTTCCGCATTCCGAAAACATACGATGAAGATCTACGGCACTATGCAGGTCGCACCCTGCCATGTCGAGGCTAGTGAGCGACCTGCAGCCCTGGAACATGCAGGCGGTTCGTATAGCAGACGGTAGACCGATGGCAGGCATCAAGACCTCCTCCAAGTGCTCGCAGCCGCAAAAGAGTCCGCCGGCATGTTGGACGTCAAAGGTGTCGAGTTTTGAAAGATCGACAAACCGAAGGTTCTTGAAATCAACGAACCAGTAGTCGATCTTTTTCGGCTTAATCCCGGCATCAGCGACGAGGACGCTCATGGCCTTCTTGCATTTACTGTCCGCAGTCCAGCCATGGTCACGGCCTTCCTTTCCGATTCGAAAACAAGCGGATACGCGTTTTCCCTCGAAAACCATGCCCTTTAGGGGCAATAAGGTCCGCCTTCGATGATAGAGCGTCAGCGATCCATCATCGGATGAGTAGACGGCAAAATCATACACAGGCATATCGGAACCTCCGTGGAATCATTATCTCAATCGATGCTGCATATCGGACAGCTATGTTAGACAATCAGGAAGCTTAAACGCAGTTGACACTCCCCGTAGCTGAAACCAGGGTTTTACGACGGTTTTTCGCATTTTCAATTTGTGCTGACGCATCTGTAAAATTGGGTCCTTAATGCACTCTTCTGCCGCGCAAAACACACCAACGACATCCGTAAGTTCCATTCAATTACTCCTTCCCTTGTTGGTAATATTGTATCAAAGTACTACGCTATAGTTAAAAACCGCCACAAAAAGGGACTCCAGAATCTAATCCGGAGTCCCTTTCACTTGAGATGAGAAGCATCGAGTCATTTGGTTATTGAGGCTTAAAATTATTTCTGTCGAATTTCTTCCTTTGCCGGCATAGATTCCTTAATCCTAGATAATTTCTCGGCAGCAACAGTCGTCGAAGGAACTTTCGATGCAAGTGACTTGTCACTTAACTGTTGATGAACCATTTCGATTACTTCGCCGTTACCGATGTTTACCGGAATTGGCGGAATCCATTTCAAGACCAACTCGTCACCGAATTGACCGTCTGAACGATCCTTACGCTTGCCAACCCAGTAATGATGCCAATGAGCAATTCGAACATGCGGCGCCATGCTGCGAGTTAGCTTTGAATCAGAATTCGATACAACTCTGTTATCACGCTCGTAGCGTTTTGCCTCTCCGATCGCATGACCAATTTTCGCCCCGAGCAAAGTGACTGTCTCTAAGTTTGTCTTTGCGCCAACTTTTTGTTTGGCAATATGCCTGCTCGGGGCGTAGATGACCTGTGGATCGTTTTCGGCTGAAAGTGTAAATAGGAGAAGGTTCAAAGCACTACTGAGGCTACCGGTAAAAGCCCTGACGACATTTGGATCATCTGGTTGTAGGAATTCAATATCGGAAAAGCCTTTTTCAAAGGCTTGCTGGTTTGGCCATCGAGGATGTGCGGAAATATGCCACCGTGGATTTCCCGGTCATGGAAATATCCATCACAGATGATATCGCAAATGCGGGGAATACCAGAAAGAGCCTGGCAGAACGAATTACAGGAACCGGCCATGCGACGCGTTTCGCCGGTCGCGAATGGCTCTACTCTCCTGCAGCTAAAAAGATTCTCAAGCGTAGCTGGCATATCGAGGCAGAACCATCCGATAAACCGCTCCGCCATAAAGGAACAGATCTCGTAAGGCTGGAGACACCGCTTCCGGCAATCACGGTCTATGCCGTGAAAGGCGCACCGACAGGTGAGACCTCATGGGACAACATCGACCTCACACTCCGGGAGATATCCGAAGCGACCGTCGAGAAGCAAGAAGAGGCACTGAGGAAGAAAAGGTCACTCAGTTCCAGATGCCCTTCCTATAAAAACAGCGCACCCGCCGGCCGACAAATAAAGCAGACCGAAGATACCGGTTTTGAAACGCCGACGAAACCGCACGGGATTCTCGGAAGGCTAAAAGGCCTCTTCGACAAATTTCGGAAGTGAAATTCGCAAACGTTTGCGAATTTGGAAAGTCCACACGAAAACGGGCTGAGAAATCGCTATTATGGTTAAGAGCACGAGTTTGATCCCCTTTCTCGTGCAGGGACATCTTCTTCCCACCGATGGATGTGCCCGCTCCCCAATCTCGGGCGCATCCATCACCCATTTTGCAAATATACCAATATCCGCGTAGTCGTCATATACCATCGCCGCGCTCAATCTCTTCTCATGGTCAGGGTCATTTTTTTAATGCGAAGTGGTAGAATCTTACAAAAGATATTCAAAGAAAGGACTTATGCAATGGTTCCGAAAGTAGACCCACCGAAATTTCCAGAAATGCTGAACGCTATTACGGAGAACGTCCGAGACAGCTATGCGGGCATGGTCTTTATCGACGATCCTGAAGATCTGGACTCATGGGGGTTCACTAAAGAACAACTTGATGAACTGGACTCTTTTGCACAAAAATATGGATTGACTGACGTTCTCGAAATCAATGAATGGAATCCTGATTCCAAGCCGGATTATATCCTTTCGGCATTTTCCGGCCTCGTGGATAAGATCGACGATCTGCAGGGACGAATCCGACCAAAAGCCGATGATGTCTCGATTGAGAACTTTATCTACCTGAATCAGATCAAGGCCGATGTCCCCGAACCGGACCAGCTTGCCCATGCCGAAGAGAACGACCATATCTTCGGTTTGATCTCTAAATTTGCCGAGGGACAGGACACCGCCTTCGTCGTGCAAAAGGTCAATTTCTCCGGAACGAAACAAATCGGTGAACCCGAATATGAGCTTCTTCCTCTCGGTCCCACTTCCGGTGAGGACCTTGCCGATTTCACCGAGTGGTTCATGGATGATTTCAAGAGCGGCGTCGACTTTGGCTGCGATGAGAATCGCGAGCACCTTGCCATGCTCGCCCATACTGGTTTCTACCGTGAAGGCGAATATGTGGACCAGCTACTCACCTTCCACCAACTTGATTTTTCCAATGCACATGCCGTGACGGAAAAGTTCTCCTTTGAGGGCCGTCCGGAAAGCAATGAGTTCATGGGCGATCTCGACCAACTGTTCCATGATCCAAATTCAATCGTCAGCTCGTCAGACATCATCGACGTTATCGAAAACGGACCGATCGAAGGTGTCTCCAACGGCGGGGCGCCCTGCCGTGAACACACGAGACTTTCCGATAAAGCCGAAACCGTCAAATCTGCCTGCAGCAAAATCGCTGAGACTGAACAACGTGAACCGGGAATCGAGCAGCCGACCCAGATCGAGGCAAAATGATCAGCGAACGTGACCTCAGGCTCGCAAAGGCAATCGTCGACCCGTATATCGGCCGGGACATTATCGCTACCGCCGTACTCGGAACGAAGCTCGGGACCATGCTGAACGAGAACGCATACCGTGAAGTCGTCGACAATGCCCAGAGGCTTATCGATGGAACCGAGTGTATTCCGCAGGGCAAGACGCTCGAGTTCATTTTGCGAAATCGGTACGTCGAGACGATCAAGACCGATCGGAAAAGCGATTTGTCCCTTTCCAAGATGTGTGGGCTGTTGAAGGTCAATCGTGCCGTAGCGCGAGGCGATTGCGAGACGAATAACGAGAAGACTTACGAAGAGCGTTAAATGCGGCGCCTTCGGCACCTATGATCCGCTCGCAACGCTCGCTGATGGATTGTTTTCTACTCTACTAAGGAGGGAATATGTGGCAGGAAAAGCTTCAGGACACAGCAGCATCCCATCCATGGCTTGAGCCGCATGAAGCCATCAAACGGAAAACCCAAGCACCGGGAATGCAATTGGTAGATTGGTACGGCTTCACCGTGCCGAAAACAAAAAAGGAGATGTTTCTCAAGCAGTCCGCCCGTCGTGAAGATCTCCTTGTTGTCGGCGAGGTCGACAACATCCATTCTTTTTTCAGCGACTACGAGACGGAATGGAGATCGAATATCCTATTCGATGATCTCGACGAGGCACTGCGCTACTGTGAGGACGTCCGTTCCGGTTTCATCTCCGACATCCAGCTGCATTCGAGTTTCATCATGTACAAAGAGCCGGGATTTAAAGCCATGCCGGGTGGCGGCTTCGCCGGATGGAGCGATCTATTCTATGCGGCTCACGGCAACCTGGAATATGCCAACAAGCTCCTTTTCGATTGCCAAGCCGGTGACCGCGACGGCATGAACCCGCGCCGATGCGCAAGGGAAGACCTAGTCAACGGAGTCATTGCCGAGTTCGGCAGCGAGTACATCATGACCGGAGATGCCGGCCAGAAGAACCGTCTGAACAGCGCGGAGATCTTGCGCTTCGAACTCGATAGCGTCCCGACTGACGGAAATGGGCATATCACCGGGTATTTCCACGGTTTCCCTCTCGGTACGAGCCTGGAAGATATCAGTGCGGCGATCGACAACGTAGGCAAAGTCGAAAATTGCCATCTGGACAGGATTGATGCTCCCGAAGAACCAGAGCGTATCGAGATAGAACAAAATGTAGACGTTTCCAAGGAAAAGCCTACCGTCACCGAGATGGAAGTCTCTTCCATTCGAGAGCCCAAAAGCCATCTCACACAACCGGAGAAGTCGGTCTGGACGAACCTTGAAGTTCCTCCCGACAACGTAAGGCTCCTCACAGGTATCTCAAGGAAAACCGACAGGCCATGGTATCGTGCCGATTGCGCTCTCGGAGAGGAATCTTCAATCAAGCCAGGTGGCAAATTTAAAATCCTGCTGAGTGAGAGGCAGTACGCACGCGCCGTTGCTCAAAAAAAGACCGGTAAACCGGTCAGTCTCGGCCTGAAAACCGCCAGGTACCCAGATGGGGTCGAAATCGACGGCGAGATGGTCGCACTTGATGACCTCATTGCCGATATCAATGCCCAAAAAACCGATAGCAGTAAAACCGACCCACCATCCAAAAGTCCCGAGGAGTATCGCGGTGCCACGGAACAATCCTTTAACGGGAACGAATGGGTGAATTTTCACTTCTTCCCGGACCTGGTCGACCTTTCAAAATCCATCGACCCAGACACGGCGAGAACGGACTATCGTGCCGATGTGACATCCGAAATCGCCGGGCGAAACTGCTCATTTACCCTGCATCTCGCAAAATGGCAGTACGATAAGGCCGTCAAGGCCCAAAACCAGAACTCCCCTATCCATATCGGGATGAAGCTTAAATATATAAAGGGTGGCGTAATTCCAGTCCAGTTCGAAGGTGAACAGTCCACCCATAACTATTCTCCAAAGAAACTCGAAGAAAGCCTGCCGAAGGTGCAGAAAGCACGTTCCGTCAGCGGGTGTAGGCAGGGAAAAGGAAACCGGGTATCCTCCTATCAAGACCGATCCTATCGTTTCAAAACGAAGGAAGCATATGAACATGGACTTCCAGAAGCACACGAAAGCAGGAACTAAACATGAACGAAAACTCAACCATATCGAACGCTTATGATGGCAAGCATGATGAATACGGTCATGATCTACCCAGGTGGATGAATTTCGAGCATGTCATCGATATTGGTGAGGCGGACCCGACTCAAACGGCAACCGACTATTACGGCTTTGAACTTCCCAATGGCGTCGCAATGGTCATCCAAAGCCAACCAAGCCATAGGGATCATCCTTTCATCGTCTACAGTTACGGCGATGGAGCCTGTCCCCATGACGATGTCGAATTCGATTCGCTCCGCACAGCGATTAGCTATGCATCCCAGCTCCACAGCGGAGCAATCGATCCAGATTACCTGCGCGTCGAATATACGCATGATGAATATGAAACACTTTGCTGGCGCGATTTCTACCAGGCGGCACACGGTAATATCGAATACGCCTCACGTCTCGTCGACCAGTGCAACGGCGGATTTCGAGAAGGGTTCGGCCCGTATGCCTGCGCAGCCGAAGACCTCGCTGAAGGCGAAATCGTCAATTTCAACAACTGCTACGTCATCACGGATGCGAACGGACCGGATACAAAGGAAATCGCCGCAAAAAGGATTTGGAATGAACTCGGCGATGCCTGCATAGACGATAATGAATGTATCGATTCGGAATTCTACGGCTACCCTATCGGGACATTTCGGGAAGACATCTGGCATGACATCGAGGACCAGCTTGGAGTCCCGATCCATGAACTGATGTTTCCCGATGATGTAAACAAGGACATGACTAATGAAAGGAGTCTTACTATGTCCAACGAGAATAAGAACACCAATGTCAAGGAAGAGACGACCTGGACGAACTTCAAGTTCTTCAATAATCAGGTCAAACTCAAGGTCATCGAGAAGGACGACCGTCAGATGTATCTGGCAGATTGCCGCTTCATGCCGGGTTCTGTCGCAAACGGCATCGATCTCGGCGATCAGAACGGCATCTCCGGCCATATGACCGTGTTCCTCACCGAGAAGCAGTATTTCAAGGCTGCTGAGCAGAAAGCTAACGGTGAGCAGATCAATGTCGGGCTTCCGAGCACTCAGCTCAAGGACGGCAAGCTCGAGGTCAATTTCTACAACCACGAATCTAAGGAAGCCCATACCATTCAAGTAAACCCCTTCGCCGCGTCCAAGGCGAACAAGGCCGCCCGCGAGGCTTTCTTCGAGCGCAAGGATGCCGAGCGCGAACAGGGCAAGGGTCTCAGTGCAAAAGCCGCATCTGCCCGCGATGCGTCCGAGAAGCTGGACGGTCAAAGCCAGGTCGCGCCCGCCAAGGACAATCTTGAGCATTAGGGTGTCATCGATTTAGTGCAATCAGACATGCGGTCTGCCGTTCCATTCGGATGGCAGACCGCTTTTTGTGCGGCGTGCAAGCACGCCTATGATCAACTTACTGATTTATAATGATTTACGCTATCGAAGAAAGGAAAGTGACCTATGAAACTTATAACCTATTATCAGACCGGCAAGATCGATGTATTCGACACCGCCACCTTCACGGCGACCGATCCCTTCAAGAGGGACGGTATGAACCTGATCACGGAATTCGCAATCCGCTTCGACCTGCTTGAAGACAAGAACTCGAATGAGGGCCTTGTCGTCGACGTCTATTGGTACGATGCGAAGATCCATGACAAGGACAATGCCGTGACATCGCTCGACGAGAAGAAGAACGCCACGCTCAACAACGCACTCCTCAAGGCGAGCACCCGCATCCGTCTGATTTCCAAGAGGGAACTCGAGGACGTGGCAAAAATCACCCTTGACGGCGAGCTTGTCGAATGGCGCCAGGGCGGCGAGCTCGTCAACGGCGTCAAGTTCTTCAGCCAAGAGCTGCTGTATTTCAGCAACGGACGCAGCGCGTCAATCACGGAGCGTGCCTGCAAGATCAGCCAATTCATCAAGAATGCCAATCCGGAGCTGCCCGATGAGATCATTGCCGGCTGGATGGGTCTGCCTCCGACCGTCCTTGAGACCATGAAACGCGACCAATTGCGCAACGATCAGGTCAGCGAGCAAGACGACTAGGCACACCTCTCCTGTAGAAGAGTGCTATAATTTATTCTACGTTCCTTCCCTATCCAGAACGTTTTGCAGCACAGGGAATAGGCGGCTTGCGCGGTTTCGCGTAGGCCGCCTATTCCTTTCTGTATGATCTTTGAATTTCTGGTTGACTTTCTTTTCTAATACCAAAGTGCTATAATATAAGTATATAGAATTAGACTTAATTGTATTGGAGGAATTCAAATGGAATGGCTTTTACTTTTTATACTCGGTCCGCCGATTCTCACTCTGATCTTAAGGATCTTGATCTTCATCGTTCGGTACGGTCCGGGCTTCGTCGGTGCGATCTTCGATTTGATCTGCTGTGTGCTCGGGCTCGTCGGCTGCATCATCATGCTCATCATCCGTGGGATCATGGCAGTCTTCCACGGCCTCAAGGTGCTTTTCTTCGGGCACTCCTCACCGCCGCGGAACGCTCATGTCGATTCGTCTGTCTCACCTGATGACATCGAAAAGTTCATCAAGGCGTTCGAAAACAAGATGTAATCAGAAGACCAGGATTAAAGGAATGGTGTCTAATGGTTGAATTCGAAACCGTTTTCAGAAACTACAGGCCGCATGCATCGGCGGAGTGAAAGTTCCACATCTGATGTCGCTGCCTGTTGTTTCGCATCTGAACGGTAAATACGATCTGTCAATCACCTGTACCAAGAACAAACTTGATCCGACTCTTGCTGAAAAACTTTAAGGCTTGTTTTCGTGTACCTATTGGGTTGTGCGGCTGACAAAAAGTCCATCCGGGTAACGCATGTCATATGTATCCCGAACCTGTTTCATCAACTCGTCTCTCGTGCAGCAATTCGCCTGACAGCTTTCAACGATTTGGTAGCGCAACCACCGGCGTTCTGTGCTCGCATCACCACCATGCCGTTCAATTAGCTTGATCTTGACCATCAATTTCAACAGACAATCGAGAGCACTTTCCTTTACGCTCGCCACCGTTCTCCCCTCTCTAAATTCGCAAGCGCTTGCGAATCACCCTGCCGATACCCCTAAAAGTACACAATTTAAAAAAGAGCCACGGCAATTCTTTGCATATCTCTTATCCAGATCGTGTTTGTTTGTGAGATCGGTAAATTTCTTCTCTTTTTCATTCCGATCTGTAATGGGTCTGGCATTCTGTACAGACATTTTTTCACCGCTGCGGAATTTGGTTTATCGCAAATACCCCCTCACATTACATGATGTAACCCGCGCAGCGGCATCCTTTGACAAAGCCCCGGTTGTCTACCGGGGCTTCTTTCTGTCTATTACGATTGCTCTTTCCTCTTGTACGCCGCCAGCTCGCGCTCGACCTGCCTGTCGCCGGTCTCGTTGACCCACCACGGCCATTTCACCCGGCCGCACGGCTCGTCGACTCCGGCGAACCATTTCCTCAGCTCGTCGAGGCTCACCGGGGAGTGCCCGTTGGCATCGCAACCGACGTCGTAGCGCAGAAGGCCCTGCTTGCGGTTGAACTCGTTGTACGCGCCGCCGCTGCTGTGGATGTGTCCGTGGAGGTGCCACGATCCATGGCTCATGCCCTGCCAGTCGGCCATGGGGTAATGGCACAGGACGATCTTCTGCCCGTCGATCTTGAGCACGCAGATCGGCGGCTCCACGGTGAAGGCGCCAGCGACCGCCGGCTGGGTCCAGTCCTTGTCGTGGTTTCCCGGGACGAGGTGGATGCGTCTGCAGGCGATCCGCTTGCGCAGGGCATAGGCGTCCTGAGCGGTCATCTTGAATGAGAAATCCCCCAGGATGTAGAGTTCGTCGTCCACGGCAACCCTGCCGTTGATGTTGTCGACGATGGCGTCGTTCATCTGCCAAATCGTCTCCCACGGGCGGTCGGTGAACTTCAGCACGTTCTCATGCCCGAAATGGGTATCGCTAGTAAACCAGATCATATTTCCCTACCTCCCTTTTGCATTATGTATGATTGACAAAATCAATCATACCACGGTACTACCATATAATGCAATCAAACCCAGATCTCATTTCAGCCTGTATAGACAATACCGGGAAGTACTTACAATCTTCTCGCTTCCCCTAACTTCTTTTTCAAATAGTCGCTGCTCATCCTTTCGAATGATAGCCACATCCCAATATCCATCATTAAGCGTCTTGAAGCTTTTTGCATTCACGACATCGACATAGCGCTTGTAATCATCATGGGTACGCTCGCCGGCAATTGCCTTAGCCCAGATTTCGGGGCGCATATCGTAGCTTACCTTTATGTCTTCCCACTCAAAATAATTCATCAAGGTATCGTCGCTGGAGAAAATGCGTGCATCCGTACCCTTTAGTGCATCGACAATCGGTGCCATTTCTTGATCGAATGCCGACCACCCAGACGCCGTCGTGCCAACCGAAGAACAGGCCTCTTTCGAGGCATTTAAAACCGAGGTCGCCAACAGCACTCCGATAAACAGGACGGGCATCAGCCGTATCGCGATGTCCTCTTCTTCGCGTTCGATGCCGGTTCTGTCGATGCCGCATAGATAGGCGCAAACGGCGAACGAAACCGTCCAGGCAATCCAAAAACACCGGATTTTCAGAACGCCCATCACCACCGCTGCAATCCAAAATGCAAGCACGCCGATGTTCGGAATCTTTCCTTTAATGATTGCGATGGCAACGGGAATGACGATACACACCATCGTGCAGACGATGCCATAGGAATCATTCGGACTTGAGATAAATGGACGCATCTCGCTAATGACATTGCCGTAGGACGCGGCTTCCATAGAAAGCACTGTGTAGAGCGCCCCGCCGAACCCGTAGGGATTGAGAAGCGAGGCGATGCACATCAAGAGACATGCCCTCACTAGAGGAATCCGATAGGTGTACCAGGCGACAATATCGGTCTTAAACGTCTTGATATGCAGTTCCCCTATTTCCGGTAAAAGGAAAGACAGGCACGCCGCTAAACATAGGGGCCACATCGCCGCCTGAAGATTCACCTGAAGCAAGGTGACTGCCGGAAGAAGCCAAAGTGCCCGAACGTTACCGTCCTCGCGCCATGCAAAGAGGATATTCAACGTCACGAACAGGCAGCCGGCAGACCACAAGGTAGGCCGTATCGAGATGTAGGTAAACATCTGAAAGAAACCGACCGTATACAGCAGCCAAGTGATCCCTTGGTGCCGGCAACCTCTCGTCAGCCTTTCAATTAAAAAATAATAGGCGATGGCCGCTATCGCCAGCGGCACCACCACCGATGTGGCGACACCGGTATAGCCCGCAAGGGAATACCAGCCATAAAGCCATACATCGTGCAGCCATTGCTGGACAATAATGCCCTGCCCGGGATCCAGCGACCACGGGTTCTCGAAGGGAATCCCGTTGTGTACGATCTCACGTCCCGATGCCAACAGGAACCAACCATCTGTGTCCAACGTCCCGTCTGTACGGATATATCCCGTAAACCACGCAACGAAAATCGATACCATTGCCGCAGTGATGTATGAAAGCATGCGCAACGGGCGTGTGCTATCCCCACTGTCCGATTTCTCGGTATTCACTCGATTCAACACCATATACCTATCCACCTCTCGCCAAGCAAAACGGGCTCCTTGAAAGAAGCCCGTCATTTCAACCATTTGCCTACTGGGCGCCCGTACTGCCGAATCCGCCTGCCCCACGATCGCTTTCAGGAAGTTCATCAACCTGGACAAACGTTGCATGGACGCATGGGATAATGAGCAATTGAGCGATACGATCCCCGGGGTTGATCGTGTATGGGCGCCTTCCGATGTTCACCAACTTCGCCTTTACGGGACCCCGATAGCACGAATCGATAATTCCAAGAGAGTTCGCAAGCATCAGCCCGTGCTTGCAGGCAAGGCTCGAGCGGATCGCCAACGCACCGAAATAGCCCTCAGGGATGGCGACCTCGATTCCGGTATTGAAAAAGGTCGATTCACGCGGCTGGAGCGTCACCGGCTCCGGAATATCGGCGCGTAGATCGGCGCCGGCGTCCGTCGGGTGAACACGGACGGGCAGGAACCCCTCTTTTGCGACAGTCTCGATTTGCATTGAAATACCTTTCCCTAAAACTGATTCCACGTGGATTGATAGCCCCTGCCGGGTGCGTCTTCGCGCTCCCATGGAAGAGCCTCCCCGGCAGATGAGCAGGCAGGTGCGGCCTGCTTCTCGGCAGCCTTCTCCTTCTCCAGAAGGTCGGCGATGTAGGCCTTGACCTGCTCGCTGAACCGCTGTGGGCACTCCAGTTGGACTGTACCCTCACTCGCCTTCTTCTCCATACGCGCATAGAAGTCAATGACTTCGCGACTCGCATGGAGTCGGTTCTTCTCCATCTTCGGGAAGATGGTAAGCCCCTCGATGTTGGAGCAGCGGGACAGACCTACGTAGAGTTGCCCGGCGGCAAAGGTCTTCGTGTGGACGGTGCAGCGATCGAAGGTAAGGCCCTGGGATTTATGGATGGTGATGGCGTAAGCGAGCTTGAGGGGGATCTGCGTGAACTCGCCTACCGTGTCGGAAGTCACCTTGTTTTTCGTTTTGCCCTTCGGGTCAACGAACTCCTCGACAACCGATTTGAGGATCTTCCACGTGTGAGCCTCAATCTTCACCGGCTCGTCAGGGTTGGCATCAAAGGCGACCGTCACGCTTGTCTTGGTGCATTTCACGACCGTGCCCTGCGAGCCGTTGACATATTTACCCTCGTGGTCGTTGACGAGAGACATGACGCGGGCACCGGTGCATAGGGTGATCTTATCGTCGGCCGCGCGATCCCCCTTGTTCACCTTTCCCGTCGCGCTGGCTTGATAGGTGTATTTCTTCCCGCTCAGCTCCGACACGCTCTCCGTATTGATATTCGATGCAAGCCTGTTGTTCGAGCATAGGAACAGGGCATCCTTGGGCGCGTATTTGCGATCCGATACGGAATGCTCGTTGAAATACGGGATGCATGACTCGTCGCCGTTACGCGCGAGATTCAGGTTCCCGATGTACTCCGGATCGTCCTGGCGCACGACCTTCTTCAGGATGTGCGGCTCGAAGTCGAACCCATCCCAGTAATCGGATTCAAACGCCCAGCCCTCGAAATTGCCGGGGTACAGCTTCATGAGGATTGCACGGTCATCTTCCGTGATGACCGGGGGAAGCTGGAAGAAATCACCGACGAGCACGACCTGCTTTCGCCCGGACGAGACCTGGGCATCAGAGATCATGCGCATGACGTAATCGAAAAGGTCGATGCGGCACATCGAGATCTCATCGATGATGATGACCTCCGCGACCGTCAGGACCTTGCGGGGACGAATCTTCTCGGACGGGTTGCATACACCGGCGCTCACCTGAAGAGTACGGTGGATGGTCGAGCCATTGTGCATGTTGAGCGCCGCGATACCCGTCGGCGCCATCGCCGTGTAGGGAACGCTACGGGCCTCAAGGTCATCGATGAACCGGTTGAGCACATAGCTCTTGCCCGTGCCGGCGTTACCGGAAAGGAAGACGTTACGCCCCTCCTTCAGGGCAATGTAGGCGTCCTGCTGGTCTTCGGTCAGACCCTCCAGCTCAGTCTCATCGATTACCATTTCACTTCCACTTCCCCACTAGCGATCTGCGCATACGTCACGGTGATGCGATGCTGCTTGTTCCTACGCGTCGGCAACGTCGAACAGACCAGAAAATTACTGCTCGCCGACTCGAAGCAGACATCAACCTCAACCTTATCGAGACCTTCAGCCTTCTGGCGGCGCGTCGGAGGAAGAAAGACCTTCCCCTTCTTTCCCGTATGGGCCATCGCCGCCGCCCGAATCCTCTCACGGCTCTTGCTGCCGTAGGTCTCCTGCTCATACTCGAACATCGGTATCACTTTCCCCTTTTGTACGTCGGTCTTTTTGATGTAGTAGGATTATACCACAATACCATGCGTTTTGATGTGAAAAAGCCCCGCTTTTCGGGCGGGGCTGAAAGGAAACAGGTATGGTTAGAAGCAGAAGGCGGGACAAACGAAGTGCAACTGCGCCGGATCGCAAGAGTACGTCGGATCACCGTCAATGTAGACAAAAAGGAATGCCGTAGAGTCGATTGGAAACACCGTCCGCTCCCACAGACAGACGTTACTCTTCAGGCAGTCGTTGCCCGAATTGTTTTCCGTCACCTTGCCCTTGAAAGCCTCGTACTGGGTTCCTTCGTTGCCGATCCAAGACCAATCAAGCCATTCGCTATAGGGAGTCTCAACGATTTCTGAGTAGCTGAGCAGGAACAGCCTGTCGGCCGTTGCGGTCACCGGGGCGTCATAATCGTCACCAACGTTGTTCGTGAGCTTCTTGACTGTCTCCACCTTGGACTGGAAATCGGAGGGCATCAGGTTCCAGATCTCACCGGAGTTCATCTTCTGGCGCAACTCCGAGGCCTCCCATCCGCCGGCGGTCGTATTGGTGGCGTTCATCCGGTTAAACAGACCGTTGGGTTTATAGCTGAGGTCATTGTAATAACGGATAGCTGAGGAATTAAGGAACGTCAGACCCGCCTTGCCGGAGCCGTCCGCGAGGTCGTCATGGTTGATGCCGATGATGCGGTAGGTCATGGTCTTGCCGTCTGTGAGCGTTATCGACCACTCGGTACCCGCATCCATGGCTGCCTTCGCCTTGGCGTAGAGCTCGCTCGAGTTGCCCTTTTTCCCGATGTCCTCGGCCACGGCCTTCTGGTCATCGAGCGTCCAGTCGGCTGGATCCTTTTCCTTCAGCTCCTCGATCCGGCTGTCGGTCCCACCGCCTCCACCGCCGGCATTTCCGCCTCCGGTCCCACCGGTGCCGTTTGCCTTGGAAAACCACGAGCTGATGCTGCCACCGGTCTTCGTGACCTGCCCGGAGACCTGATTGCCGAAGGCAAGAAGCCCTGCGCCGATCACGATCGCAACGAGGACGACGATGACGTACTCGACGGTTCCGGCACCTTGCTCGGTGATCCAGCGCCCTGTGAACTTCGAGATCTTTCTCTCCCGCCCACACCTTTCAATCGACAGTATTCTTCCGAATATATCGATTGTCGAATAGACAGGGGGTGTTTCGATTTGTCATGCGCGAATGGATCGATTCGCGGAGCGAAATGCAGGCGAAACGTAAAGAGGGAGTTCCTTTTTACGGAACTCCCAAAAAACAGTTATCCAGTTTTAGCGAAACCGTCGTTAAACCATGGTTTCACCTATAAGGTGTGTCAGCGCTCTATATCATCATGCCCGCTATTAAACTTCCTATCCAACCTCTTCGATGCTTCTTTCGCCTTGGTCTAACAGAGCCTTGCGAAACCCGTCCGTATCCATCTGCCGTCCTACCGATCAATCGAAAGACCGTTTGCCTTGCGCTCCTCTTCCCAAGTATCGATTACTATTTCCTTGGCATTTTCAACGTTGTATCTATGATCAAGCTTGTAATGGCTGATATCCCGATACCAGAAAAGCTCTTTCACGTTTTCCCGAAACCATTTTTTACCGGCAAGTATAAATATACAAGCCATACCTACTCCGGCGCTGTCACTCGGATTGTCGTCAATGTAAAAATTATCGTCCTTGCGCAGCCCCTTCCTCTTGATCAATAGGTCGTCGATGATCGAATGAATCGAGTCTAAATCGTAAATTCCATCACGGATGATTTTCTCATCATCCATGACCAGTTTGATTTTGTTTTGCATTTCGTACCTCCGTGCTACCTCTAGTACTATTGTACCATACTGTTTGCATTTAAAAAAGCCCTGCACCGCCACCGGAACCTCGATAACCAGAACGAAAGCCTCGTTCGTCTGTATGCTAGAAAAAGCGAAGTTCAAGCCCGGAATGGCGGTTTGGCCTATGGGTTGAAAGAACCCATAGACCCTCATTTTCGATATTTTATTGGACAGCTTCGTACCTCTGCGGAACATGGAAAATCGTCACCACAGATTAACGTCAATCGTCCCAATGAATCATCGTCAATTGTCCCAACGACACAGGTAAACCGTATGATTTTAAGGGCGCTGCGGAAGCTGGGAAATGGACGGTCAAGACGCAAACCGTGGCTTGCGAGACGAAAAAAGGGGAGCCCCGTTTGCGGAACTCCCCTTTCCGAGTCGTTATGCGATTTGCCCTACATCTGCCCGTGGCGTTTCTTCCGGTCGAGGAAGACGCCGGCTGCCACAAGGACGGTACCGCCGATGGCGAACGTCTCGCCGATGAGGCCCGCGCGGTCACCGGTCTGGGCGAGGCTGCCGGGCTGGGCGGTCTCCGTGCCGGCGAGATGCTTCGGGCTGTATGCCACCTGTTGCTTTGCGGCCTCCTCTGCCTCCTGTCGTGCGATCTCATCGGAAAGCTCCTGCTCCGCCGCGATGCGGTCGGACTTCGCCTGCTCGTAGGCGGCGAGCGCCGTATCATAGCCGGGCTTGAGCCCGTCCACCACAGCCTGCTTTTCGTCCAGGATGACTTTGGCGGGCGCGACCTTGGCACGTGCCTCGACTGCTGCGGCGAAAAGCGCGTTGAGGGCGTCATCTGCGTTCGCGTCATGGCCGGAAGCAATCGCCGCGTCGGCATTGATGGAGTTCAGCTTCGCCAGCTTGGCGTCTGTCTGCGCCTTTGCCTGTTCGGCAGCGGAGACAAGGGACTCGGCGGCGACGGCGTCAGCCTTCGCGGCATCGAGTTCGGCCTTGGTGTCATTGACGGCCTTTACTGCATCCTGCTCGCGCTGCTGTGCCTCTGCGAGCTTCGCGGCAAGACCGGTGAGGATGTCGAGGTTTGATTGTGCGTTCTCGAGATCGGTCTGGGAGCCGGTAAGCCTCTCGGCGGCAACGCCGGTGTCGGCCTTTGCGGCATCGACGGCACGCTGGGCATCCGCGAGGGCGCTTGCGGTGGTATCCGCCTTTTGCTTGGCGGCTGCGAGAACCGCCGCCTTCTCGGCCTGGTCGGCTACCGCCGCGTCGTGGGCGCTCTTTGCGGTATCGACCGCCTTCTTGGCGTCGGCGACGTCCTGGAAGAACTTCGCGAGGTCGGCGTTCGCATCCATGACGTCCTGCTGCTTGGCCTCGGTGTCCGCCTTGGCGGAATCCAACTTAGACTGTGCGGTCGTTACGGCTGCGTGGGCGGCATCAAAGGCGACCTGCTTCTGCTGGACGGTCGACTTTGCCGTATCGACTGCCGCGTTGGCAGCTTCGAGGTCCGATTTTGCCGCATCAAGCTCGGTCTGGGCATCCGTGACGCCCTGCTGCTTGGATGCGACATCAGCCTTGGCTGCATCGACGGCACGCTGGGCATCGGTGACGTCCTGCTTCGCGACATCGACACCTGCCTGTGCGGAATCCACCGCGACCTGCTTCTGCTGGACGGTTGCGGCGGCGCCGGCGGCTGCCTGCTGCTTGGATGCGAGATCGGTCTTGGCTGCGTCGAGTGCGCTCCTGGCGTTCTTGAGACCGTCGATGTAGGAGATCAGCTTCTGCTCGTACTCGTCGACGGACATGGGGTTCATGTTCCAACCGGAGCCTGCCCAACCGCCGTATTGCAGCGTGAGCGAGAACGTCAAACGGGTGTCATCGTTCAGACCGCATCCCATGACAGCATAGTCAGGGTTGATGATGTTCATGTAATGACCGATACGGTAGTAATCGAACTTGTCCTGGTTGGCGTACCAGAAGTCGTAGGCGTCCTTTCCGGAAAGATTCGTCGCACCAAGGGATGCTGCAGTCTTGTCAAACAGATCCTTTTCCTGATAGATCCAGGCCTTGCAGGGGTCGCGATAGCTCCAGGCAAGGTTTTCACCGACATCGAACTGCTGGGCATGCTCTACATTTTTCGTC
This sequence comes from Collinsella sp. AF39-11AT, assembly GCF_003474585.1. Taxonomy (NCBI): domain Bacteria; kingdom Bacillati; phylum Actinomycetota; class Coriobacteriia; order Coriobacteriales; family Coriobacteriaceae; genus Collinsella; species Collinsella sp. AF39-11AT. The sequence continues at coordinate 71,358 of NZ_QROG01000003.1, forward strand.
GAATAGTTTGCATCTGCAATCGCTGCCGCAATGAGCTTATAGCTTACCTCAAGCTCGGAAAGGCCGACGGACTTACGGTAGGCGTTCACGTTCTTCATGACCGTGATGGACGAAAGCATGTTTTCAAGGCCCGTTGCGTCGAGACTGTTTCCGATCTCGGTGTAGTCTTTGTACGTGCAGTTCTGGATGATCTCGATGGCTGAATCGGCACCCATGGCCTTGAAGAAACCGATGGCTCCCTGCTTGAGCTGCGCGTCTGCGAGATCCACCTTCGTTTGTGCCTCGTCGACCTTCTGCTGGGCGGCGGTCACGGCAGCGTCTGCGGTATCCTTCGCCGCCTCGGCGTTCGCGAGCTCTACGTCGGCGGCCGCCTTGGCGGACTCAGCGTCCTTGACAGCCTGCTTCGCGGCATCCAGCTTGGAGATGGCGTCGACGTTCGCCTGCTTGGCGGCATCGAGGTCGGCGTTCGCGGCATCGAGTGCGGACTGGGCGGCGTTCACACCGGATTCGGCATCGGCCGCGGCCTGCTGCTTTACGGAGAGGGACGCCTGGGCATCATTCAGGTCGGCCTGTGCCGTTGCCGCAGCGGACTGTGCCTGCTCGAGCTCGGACTCGCACTGGGACTGTGCCGCTCGTGCGGCGGCGAGGGCTGCCTCTGCGTCCGTGACCTTCTGTTTTGCCGCATCGTACTCCGGACCGCTGGCGCCTGCCTCCGCTGCGGCGAGGTCGGCTTTCGCCTGCTCATAGGCGGCGCTGGCTGCTGCGGCCTTCGCATCCGCCGCGTCCTTGTTCTGCCTGGCTGCAGCGAGGACAGAATCGGCGGAATCCTTTGCAGACTGGGCCGCAACCAGCTTGGACTGGGCATCGGCAAGCGTCGCGTTGGCGTTGTCCAGTTCGGCCTGTGCCCTGTCCACGGCAGCCTGGGCATCGCGCACGGCCTGCTCGGCGGCACTGATTGCCTCCGGGGTGGCGCTTACAGCATCTGCCTTGGCTTTATCGAGGGCATCCTTGGCATCCTGAGCCGCCTTGAGGGCGGACTGGTACGCTTCGTCCTTCTCGGACGCATCCGCCTTAGCGTCTGCGAGACCCGCCTTCGCCTGCTCGAGGTCCTTGCCAGCGGCATCGGCGGCGTCCTTGCCCTCCGCGACCTGACGGGCGTACTCGTCCATTGCCGCTCGGTCGGCTGCCGTGCCGGCGCTGACTGCCGAATCGTAGGATGCCTTGGCCTGGTCGCGGGCGGAAGCAACCTCGTTGTAGGGGCCGGCGACCTCATCGTAGGATGCCTTGGCGGCGTCTTCCTTCGCCTTCGCCTCGTCGACCGCCTTCTGCAGGTCCGCGATGGTCTGTGCGGCGGATTTCGCGCCGGTATCGGATGCCGCGCCGGCATGGGCGGCGATCGGCGACATCACGGCGGGGTGCTGCGTGGTCCCGTCGCCGGTCTGGGCGAATGCCGTGAACGGTGAGATGAGGCTCGATCCGGTCATGGCGGCCATGGTCGCCGCGGTGACGGTCAGACGCGCGATCCCCTTCGGAGTGTGAATCTTTTTGCTTGGCAGTGCGTGCTTCTTCTCGTACATGAATCTTTTGTCCTTTCTGCGAAACGTGCTGTCAACTATAGCGGATGACAGCCAATTTCGTTTAGTAACGCCCTGTTTTCTTGACGTGTATCAGTATACCACGGTACTAGAGTACTACCTCTGAGAATCTTCTGAAATTTCGTCTGCCCAGTACCAATGATGCCCTTTCGCCTTGCGTCCGGTGGTAATCGCCCGTTTGATCCCACTCCCCGCATATCCGTAGGCAGACATACTCGCCGCGGCGATACTGTCGAAAATCTTCCCGTCATCGCGACGGACCCGCTTCTTACCGCCTCCAAGCCCTGCGTAGATGTCGATATCGCTCACGGCCGTTCCTTCCAATAGCTGCATGTATTGCCATGTCCGGTTTCAAAGGCATGTTCCTCTCCGCGCCTGACGCACAGATATTGAATCTGGGTGTCCTCCGGTCTATGACGTTTGTCGCGAACATGGGGGTTCTGTATGCAATGTGCACACAGGCTGCAGACCTTTTTCTTCCGTGCCTGTTCTTTTTGAAATCCACTGACTGAAGCGCGAAGATCATCATCAGAAACCATAGCTCATCCTTTCATCGGCAAGTCGAGTTCGGATTGTACATAGCAAAACGATTGGGGCGGCCGTTTCAGTTCAGGATTCAAGGTTTGCAGCTCAAGCGAATCCTTGAACGGAACAACTGAATAGATACGGATGGCAACGGCCTTATCGCACCCTTCGTAATATCCAAAGAACCTGTCAGCCGTCAAGCCGCTATGGGTCTTCGAATACGTCCACACGGCCTCCGGAGACGCCTGTAGTATCGACCAATCGGCGATAATACCTGTCACTTTCTGGACCGGCGCCGTCTCATATAGGAGGATCGGCAAGTCAACCAGCTTTGGAGCCCTCTTGCGGTATTCGAAGCGCTTCCTTTCGGTATATATCAGGTCGGCATAATGCGGCTTGATTGACATCAGGATATATTCTTTCGAAAGCCCATTTAAGCCCATTCGTTCCTCCTTTTTTGCATTTGCTGATACGATGATACCACAATACAACGGTGCTACTTACTAGGACAGAAAAATGACCCGGCTCCTTATCGGACACCGGGCCACACAACTGCTCTTCAAATCATCTTATTTTATGAGAAATACAGGGAACGACCTTCTCATTTTTTTTCCGCCCTAAATATCTTTAGAAAGCCATGCACGTCTTTCCTCTTCACGCTCTTTCATCATTCTCGATGTCTGCCATTCAATCTCATCGATGACGCGTTTTCTTCCCTCATCATCAAGTCGAAGGTACGCACAGATCATGCTCCAATCGGCAGCATCCCTTGTCGTCAGCGGAATCATCAGTTGAACTCCTTTCCTATTCGAACTCGCCGTCTGCAAGCCGCATCCTTTAATGCCATGCTCTAAACCGAACGCCACATGGCTTCCGTAGTTGAGACGAAGCCTGTCAGCATATTCCAGCCGGATTGCAACCTAAAAGTGGTGACGTGACTCAGCAATCGAACTCATTGCCGACTACTTCCGCAGAGCAATGCGGGCAGAAGGAATCGGTCAGGGAAATCGGTTCGCCGCAATTGGAACATACGGGAACGATTTCCCCTTCATCGGTCTCAAGTGTCCTGACAACACAAACCGGGCGGTTTATCAGCTCAAACAACCTACCGATAATCGGTCTATTACCAGTAATCTTGATTCCGGGTCCAAACAGCACAGCGGCCAGGAAATCATGAAGATCCGCCTCGCCGATCTCATTCGAGTAGCCATAGACTTCCAGCAAACGGTTTGCCGCGGACCGCCTCGCCCTGTCCGACGTAAGCAGGGTTCTCGGGTCGATGTCATATGTTACGTCGATCCCGTGTCGATCTTTGGGATCAATCTGCATTCCGTCCAGCCTATTCATCTACAGCATGCCCACAGAACGGACAGTAGGTGATCGGTTCGGGTTCCTTTCTCTCAGCCGCCATATATATCTCGATGAGATGTTCAATGCAGGGACCGGTATACTCGCCGACACGGTCGATGATAATGATCTCGTCGGCAGTCGCGCCAGTGTACAATGATGTGGCGGCAAGCATGTTCCGATCGCCTTCGCGATATTCACAAGCCATCTAGAACTTCCTTTCTGTACCAAATCCTTTGCCAGCAAATACCTTATGTGTGGACAAATCTCGTCTTGATCCACCCAGCGCACGTACCTATTTGATATCCAGATAGGTACACGGAACGCTTACATATGCGCCTTGATGGTCCAAAACATTGATATGGCCGTAGGAGAAATCGATGACGTCCGCATGGGCATAATCGGGCGGTAGGCGAAATAAATCCTCGCAGTCGATATAGGCGACGCACCGCTCATACCCGCCGCTACGGATAATCACGAGTTCGCGCACATCGGTCTTCTCGAGGCAATACTCAATAACGGTCATAATCAAATCTCCTTTAGTCTGCGCCCGCATATCGGGCAATAGCTGATGGGAATATAAGCGCAGTCGATGCCGTTGTCGTGGGACATGCTCAAATGCACCCCTTGCGGGTCATTGACCTCGAGTGCGAGCTCTATCCCCTCAATCAGGTCCATATCCCCGCAGACATCATCGATATCGTTGAGGAGCTTGGCGCGGTACGGGCTGCACCACGGGCAATAGCCGTTCGAAAAGACCCCGCGCGATGTACGGTAGGAGTATGCGCTGTGGTTCACCATTCGGAACAGGAGCTCGGAGACGGATGCAATCCGGCTGCTCCCCGAGCCGATCCCGAGGTCGAATTTTTTTAGTAGCCGCCCATGCGCGTCCGGGCAGAAGACCGCCGCGTTCTTGGGGAGCTGCCGAGTCTCGTAGAGCGTCTGGGCGAGATCGGGCGGGCAGACGAGCCAGTTCGCATCGCCCCGGAACGTCAGGCCGTGTCCGCTCTTGAAGTCATTCATACACGATTTGACCTCGACGAAGACGAATTCACCCCGCTCGATGGATGATGGGAACGGTGAGTTCCGCGCGGGCCTGAAACCGACGAAATCGACGCGATGGACATCGTCCACCCACACCTCAGACGAGACCAGGGAATACTCGCGGCGCAACCGAGCCAAAACGCGCTCGGACAGCTCCTCTGTCGTCTCTTCACGCTGTCCCATTTTATGCCTCCTTATCCGCATGGCGTGTATTCCAAGTCTTGAGGGCTGCGATACAGGCGTTGTATTCATCCTCGCCCTCGATAATCGATTTGCGCTGGGGACCGTCTATCTCGGCGGTGCAACCTCGACATTTGCAGGTGGCAGATGAAAGGTAGAGCGTAGGTACGCCCTCGACATACGAGGTGGTTCCCTGCCCGTAGGGATAGATAGTCACCTGCCTGCTACCGCAAAATGGACACGGCTCGGCATCGTCTACGTCCATATAGGCGGTGTTCCGGCATCCGATGAAGGCCGTCCGCTCCAGCCTGTATTTACGCGTCATCCGGACTCCTTTGGCTTCAAAATCATCAACTCTTTCCTTTAATGCAATACCATCATACCACAGTAGGAAGATACTACAGACGCGAAAACTTGATGGAACCGAATTCTTCAAAACCTAGGTTCAGCTTAGAGGGCATTAAAAAAAGTCCTACGGCACGTTTCATGTGTCGTAGGACTCTGGCTTATGATACAGAACCGATTCTGTCAAATGGGAAATAGCGTGCGAATACGATACCGATCACGCTATCCTCCTCCACCGGTCCGAAATAGCGTGAATCTGCTGAATCCTCACGGTTGTCTCCCATTACCCAAATGCATCCGTCGGGGATTGTATAAGGATAGGAATCGGGTGCTAATGACAGATGTGCATCCAGTGGCTTGCTTTCCCCCATCGCATAGGATTCATCTAGGCGCCTGCCATCGACATAAACCTTGCCGTCTTTCAGGTCGACGGTCTGACCGGACGTCGCGATGACACGTTTGACAAGGATGTCAACTCCGTTCCTCGGCCTCGGATTCTTGAATACGACGATGTCGCCTGGCTTCAAATCACTTCCCGTCTCAAGGGTAATCTTCTGCGCAAGTATGCAGTCACCCACCTCAATCGTCGATTCCATCGATCCCGTCGGCACGACAAACGGTTCGATCACAAACGCCCGCAAGAGGAAGACCGCCGCCACGACAGCGCCGATGAACGTTATGAATTTCAGAATATTTTTCAGGATTGAAGTAATACCGGTCGTCATGCATTTCGCCTTTCTGTTAGGATAGCACCATCATACCACAGTACCGAATTTTGGACTCGGAATGCCATCCCCTCTCCCATTACCACGAACTTCCCCATCAAACTGCAAACAACTCTGGAAAAGACGGAAAGATTGACGAGTTTCTTGAGGTCTTCGCGATTCAGTTAAGCCCAATCAGTTGATTTCATCTTCGAAATCCCGGCTTGAAGATATTCTCCAAGCGGAATCTTATCGAGGCTGTTGATCTCAATCTCAGGTGAAAGCCAACCGCTGTCTTCAAGGTCATTACGGGCAATTTGATATGAATCGTAGTCGCCACGTCCGAGATACATCACTGCCTGTGCGTCCTTGATGGCGTCGAACCCCCAAGAGTACAGACGATCTCTAATCGGACGAAAATATGTGAATGGAAGCTCATCTGGGTTCCTATAGACCTGCATCGCCAGGTCAGAAAGCCCCTGTAAGTCTTTGCGGCTAATCGAACATACGAATTTCTGCATCTGCTTTCCTTTCTTTGCAGTTACCTTCCTACCGTTTAGCCTTTAGAGGCCGCCCCGGTCAGATAGTCGAGGGCATATCCGGGCTGAACGTTATAGCAATAGACATCGAATGAAAGCTCATCATCCTGACTGTCTACTGACTGCGCCTGGATGCGAACGCCGCGAGCCATCAGCTCGTTGTCGCGGAAATCAGGGGTCACCTTGTAGAGAACGCTATTCCCCGTGCGCTCGATGTAGCTCGCGACCTGCGTCTCATAGGGCAACATGCCCTCTACGTTCATATATCTCGTACCGGTGATCAGATTCCGCTCCTCCGCATTCATACCGGAAAGGCACCACGCGATAAGGTGGCACCTGTTATAAAGGTATTTGCCGTCAAGGCTGTCGTCGCGCACCGTACGCCAGCCGGAAGGCTTCACCATCCCGATACTTCCACGCCGCTCGCTCACCGCGGGCATCGTGTCCGGCGTTACAACCATCTCGACAGTGCCACATCGTCCAAGACTGTCCAGCTCTGAAAGCACAGTCTCCGAAGGAAGATCGGATATGTCTAGACCTGATCCATCTGAAAGGGCAACTGACGCAAGCCCGGTGTAATCCGGAATACTTGATGTCGAAGTGGTTTTTGACTGCGAAGAAGACGTCCCATCCGGCACCTGAATCGGATAATCGTTAAGATTCAGCCCGATTCCATTTATGCAAGTGATTGCCAATACTATGGCAAGGACGACTTTGATGTTTCTGGAAGATATAAGTTGTTTCATACAACTCCAAGTTGCCTAAAATTAACCAATTCATCTTTAACAATCAGATGCCCATATACAACAAGTGGGACGTTTTTCAAATGAGCAAAATCTTTACGCGCAATCGTCACGTGAAGATCGCCTACCTTGCAACTGCAAAGTTCTGCAAGCTTACGCACAGCTTCAGTTTGTTCCTTCGCAATGTAACCGGCATTGCCGAACGCTTCTCCCCTCACAAGAAGCTCAATCGCGTTGGGATCATATTTGTTCTTTTTATCCTCATGCAAGGTAAGCCAAGAGTTGTGATATCCCTGCGATGCCTGCAAGGACTCGCAGGCTGCAGCTTCCCTGAGATTGCGAGCGCGATTCTCGAATATATCCCACCCTCGACAGTCAACCTGTATGAAAGGAAGCACCGTATCGTTGCCGAACGGGATCATATTGATAAACGTTCCAGCTGAAAAACTGTTCTTCGGTTGATCAAGAAGGACCATCAATCCGGTCATTTTTACAGCCCTACCGATTGATCGGCGCAGAAGCGACGATCTCACGAAGACGGTTGGCAATCCAACTCTTCTTACCGGTGTATTCCTTGCCGTTGATATGGACGATATTCGAACTACTTTCAAGCTCGCGGGCGATAGAAAGAAGATCCTCGGCATCGATCACGATCTTCTCTCCTACCGCTTTTTTCTTTGGGCTGTCCATTTGAACTTTCTCGTTCTCAGCCTGGCCCAGGCGAAACGGAATGAAAAACATCTTATTCTCCAAAGTGACGACCATGCGGACCGGCCTTCTCGAACATAGACAAAGTCGGCGCGTAATATATTCGACCCATATGTGGAAACATAACCGCTATCGGTTCTTCGGTTCCAGCGCGGCACAGGACGTAATCACGCCAGCTGTCCGGGTAGGCAGCCTTGATGTAGTCGACAATCCCGTCGATTTTAGGTCTATCCATGTGCCTCACTCTTTCGCCGCCTGAATTCAAAAAAGAAAAGGCAAAGAGACAAAAACAGAAGTGAGATACTGGAGATCTCTAATTTCCGCCATATCGGCATAACGAAAACTGCCCTTAAGACACCCAAGTAGATGCTAATCATCGCATCCAACAAATAAACTGCAATAGCCATATCTACCCGATCTGGAAACGATGGCTCAGCATGACATCCTTGCTGAACTCACGTGAGGATTTAACCGTGACCGTATCGCCGGGCTTCGGCATCGTCTCAGACACGAATGCGATCGTATCGCGATATAGCAAAACCGCCCTTTCTCCTGGAGCCGTATAGAACCGAAGCAGGACATCCGCCTTGCGCTCGTCCTCGGAATCGATTGCCAGGATATATGCGGAGACGAGATCGCCGGACGGAGCCTCAATAAAACTGTGAAAAGCCTTGCCAAAGGCACCGAGTCTGCCGGTTCGGGAAGAAAGGAATGCTTTCCTGCAGTCCTCCTCGACATCAAGGAGTTTGCTTTCATTCAGAAACGGCTCCGGAACCGCGGGATGATTGTTTTTAATCTCGCGAATCATATCGATATTGAGCTTGCTCATTTAATCTCCCATCTCAGTGGATGCTGCGGAATCGAAACCAAATGGATCAATCAGGTCCGCGATATCCGTTAGATATCTCTTGGCATAGACCGCCATGACATCATCACCGTAAACCGCTTCCATAAGCAGGGAATCCACGGTGTCCGGGGTCGCTATTTTCGCTTTCCCACGAAGCCGGCTTGCAATTTTGCGGCGCAGCTCATCCGTGATTTCCTCACCATTGATCGTGCTGTTTTTCATCCTTGTTTTCCTTTCCTTTAGGCGGTACTATTGTAGCATAGGATTACGAAACGAGACGTATGACGGGGAGAATTTCTGGACGATTTAGCGAAACGCCATCTGTGCGGCGTGCAGGCACGCCTATGATCCGCTCTCTTCGTTCGCTCGATTGATTTTCGCAAGCGCTTGCGATGTGCATGAAAGGCAGGCAAAAATGGAACCGTTCGATCTTAACGCGATCGAGGTGAATGTCGAGATGGATCAAAACGATTTGCCTGAACATATCGTCTGGAATGATGGGCGTGTTTTTAAGATCGTCAGCTACGGTGCCGTCGTACCGTGTCCCTCGAAAACCGGACCCGAACTTGCGACCGTACGGGATGTTTTCATCGCTGTCGGACATGGAAAAACGACTAGACGCTCTCTCATCTGCGACAACGGGATATGGTCTATCGTGTCGGTCAAAAAATGAAGATGGATATGAGCGCCTTAAAAGTGGCTCTCATATCCATCTAATATTCCTCGCTGGGGCGCGGAAAGAGCATGGCTTGATGTTTGTAGCTCGTTTGGTTGTGCCATGCCGTATATATTAGTATAGCATAGTGGTATCACGATACAATCGCCCTGAACTTCTTCTGTTTTGTCAAAAAGAAGGCGCCCCGTGTTCCAACGAGACGCCTTGGTAAATTCAGCTTAAAGCTACGCAGTTAACTTTGACTACTCGTTGTCTTCACGAGGCTGAAATGGTTGATGGAACGAGCTAAGCAGCTCGGTAAGATCGATGCCCGTTGCATCCTTGAGCCCGCTGGTAACCTGATCGACCATGCCGGTCGTATCACGGACGAGCTTCGTGGCGTTGCCATCGCCATACATCTTAATGGAGTCGACAGCTGTCAGCGGCTTTGCGACAGCCTCGGCGACCTCCGGCATGACATCGATGTAGCGATTGGCGAGAAGATAGGCGTTCTCCATACCGTTGTATGCTTCCGTCTGGGCCTTGATGCCGGCGGCGACACCCTCGCCATGTGCCTTCTCAGCGGCGCCGTCAGCCTCACCCTTGAGGCGCGTCGCCTCTGCCTCAGCCTTAGCTTTAGCCGAGACGCCTTCAGCCGTCTTCTGGGCACTATAGAGATCGGCGTCAGACTTATTCTGGGCCTCGACCTTTGCGGCCTCTGCATTCTTGGTACGTGTGTAGAGCTCGGCATCCGCTTTCTGCTCGGCGGCATAACGGTCAGCCTCAGCCTGCTTACGGACCGTGGCATCCAGCTCACGCTCCTTCACGGCAACCTGGCGCTCGGCGAGTTCGACCTTCTTGGTCTCAGCCGCGATCTGCGCCTCCTGCTGTGCGACATAGAGTTCACGCTGCTTTTCAGCCGTCACGGTCTGCTTGACCATATCTGCCTCAGCTGCAGCCTTGTCGGCAGTCTTCTTCAGCTCCGCCTTCTTCAAATCAAGCTGGTTCTGTCGCTCGGCGACCTCCTGCTCCGCCCTGATCTGGGCAAGCTCCGCCTCCTTCTTGATCTCGGCTGCCTGGTCGGCACCCATCGAGCGGATAATCCCCTGCGAATCTGAGAAATCCTGGACGTTGAACGTGCGAAGCTCAAGACCGAGATTCGCAAGATCGTCACGCGACCCCTCGAATACCTTATGGTTAAAGGACTCACGATCACGCATGAGTTCCTTCAGGTCCATCTGACCGATAACCTCGCGCATCTTTCCGAGCATCACCTCGGTGACCTGACGGGTCATCTCGGCTTTATCCATATTGAGATAATTCTTCGATGCTATCTCGATCAATTCGGGAGTCTGTCCAATCTGGAAGTTTGCGACGGCGCAAGCATGGATAAGAATCGCATCTTGTGTCGGGATTTCATTCTCCGTCGACAACTGAACCTGCACAGCACCGAGCGCCAACGTGTCCACACGCTGCAGGCCGGGGATAACGAACGTTCCCTTTCCTGACACACTGCGCGTCTGCCCGAATCCAGATACGATCATCAGCTTGTCCGGCGGGCACTTCCTCCAACAGGACTCGAACACGACGATCACCATGATCACGATTAGAAGCGGTCCAAGCAGAGGACCAAACAAGTCAAAAAGCATCTCTATTCCTTTCTGTTGATGCTTTAGTGAATGGGGCTATTATACCATAATACCGGAATATGGCGCCGAAAAAAGGTCACCCAAACGGATGACCTTTGCAAACGGTCGCGTTTCGCCATTACCCCTGTAACCGCTACGCACTTGCGCGCGGCGATGCGGTGGATCCCCCGCGCCCCTATGAACACGTTCTTCTAACCATACGTCCGCAAATGGATTGAAGCGTCTTTGCCTAGACGTATAATGAAAGACTGAACTTAAGGAGCGCGGATGAAGGTAATTAAAGCAGAGGACACGAGGTCGTTAGAGCCTTTCCGCGACCGGATTATTGAGGGCGATTGCCTTGAGGTGATGAAGGGCATTCCCGGCGAATCTATAGATATGATTCTTTGCGATCTTCCTTACGGAACCACCCAGAATAAATGGGATTCGATTATCGATCTCGACCTGCTCTTTACCGAGTACATGCGCATCATCAAACCGCACGGCGCTATCGTTTTGACAAGCAGCGGGCTTTTTACCGCGAAGCTGATGCTTCACGCCCCTGAGATATATAAATACAAGATTATTTGGGTTAAATCAAAAGCAACCAACTTCTTGAACGCGAAAAAGCAGCCACTTCGCAAATACGAAGACATATGCGTTTTCTATAAGGCGCAGCCTACTTACAATCCACAGATGAGCGAAGGTGAAGCCTACGACAAGGGAGTTCGCAAAGATCAGCTCACTGGAAGCTATGGTGCTTTTTCCCCGAAGCACGTAAAGAGCGACGGCAGCCGTTATCCAACTGACATCGTCTATTTTAAGACGGCCGAATCCGAGGGTGCCGTATACCACCCTACTCAAAAGCCGGTTGAGCTCGGTCGTTATTTGATCAGGACATACACAAATCCTGGAGACATCGTTCTCGACAACGCTTGCGGAAGCGGATCGTTCTGTGTTGCAGCCGTGCTGGAAGGGCGTTCTTTCATCGGCATTGAGAAAAACGAAGATGTTGCTTTGTTTAAGAAGCGGCCCGTTGATTACATCGACATATGCAATCAACGTATTAAAGAGGCCAAGCGAACCTTTGAGGCGGAACAGCAGGCAATTAGCTAAAACCAGTTATTTTACATACCCATATATAGTAGCATGCGGACTCAAAAACTTCCGGGACTTCAAAAGCAAGCGGAACGTTGACCTTTTCGTTGTTCTTTCTGCATTACGACTTGATTTACGGTGTCTCAGAAGCGGAGAAAAGAGATTCGTTAAACATTTGCTTGGTGAATTACTACTTAGTCTACGGTATTTCCGAAATGCGGGAGGGCACCTGTTTTTCGTTGGTGAACTGCTGCTTGATTTACGGTACTTCCGAAACTAAATGTACGTGCGACGGCAAAGGTAGATGGTGAACTACTGCTTGGTTTACCGTACCTCCGAAACTACTCCCGCATCAAGGGTAAGGACGTCATCGGTGAGCTACTACTTAGTTTATGGTACCTCCGAAACGCTATGCCTCACTCCGCGTCGCCTTCGGCTGGTGAACTACTACTTGGATTACCGTACCTCCGAAACCGGATCGCTTCGTGCTCCCCGTCGGTAACCGGTGAGCTACTACTTGATTTACGGTACTTCCGAAACGCAGACCTCGTCATGTCGCTATCGATTAAGGGTGAACTACTACTTGATTTGCGGTACCTCCGAAACGTTTCATGTGATGCTGACCGCTCCAGAAAGGTGAACTACTACTTGGATTACGTTACTTCCAAAACACAGAGGTTAGAAAGACTGACATTTCTTCGGGTGAACTATTGCTTGATTTACGGTACCTCCGAAACTGGAGGTACGCATAGAAGCTTGACTCGATGGGTGAACTACTACCTGGATTACCGTACCTCCGAAACCAGCTCTTTGGCTTTGGCGGCGAGAAGGCGGTGAACTACTGTTTGATTTACGGTACTTCCGAGACCACAGCCCGGGCATGATGGTGCCGCTGATGGGTGAACTATTACTTGGATTATGGTACCTCCGAAACTCGAGCTCGTCGATGAAACGGTCTAGCTTGGTGAACTACTGACTGATTTACGGTATCTCCGAAACCATCCCTAACGGGCTCAACCTTGGCCTTGAGGTGAACTACTACTTGGATTACGGTACTTCCGAAACAGGCCTTGGCGAGCTCCGGCGCACTTGTGAGGTGAACTACTGCTTGATTTACCGTACCTCCGAAACCGTCGACCTTTACCGGCAAGAGCGTCGGCAGGTGAGCTACTGCTTGGGTTGCGGCCCCTCTGAAACCGCGCGTGCAGTACAAGGGCACTGTAGCTTGGTGAACTGCTGCTTGATTTACAGTACTTCCGAAACTGCGCGAGTCCGGCAAGCTCATCCAAATCCGGTGAACTATTGCTTGGATTACCGTACCTCCGAAACAAGCTCTACGACGCCCTCGGCCTCGCCGTTGGTGAACTACTACCTGGATTACCGTACCTCCGAAACTGACTAGGCAACGCCGGCCATCTCCTTTCGGGTGAACTACTACCTGGATTACCGTACCTCCGAAACTTATCGACGGCTTAGCCGGCGGCAAGGACAGGTGAACTACTACCTGGTTTGCGGTACTTCCGAAACAGACCTTGGCGAGCTCCGGCGCGCTTGTGAGGTGAGCTACTACTTGATTTACGGTACCTCCGAAACGTTTCATGTGATGCTGACCGCTCCAGAAAGGTGAACTACTGCTTGGTTTACCGTACCCCCGAAACACCGTGACCATGCGGCTACCTCCCCTCGAGGTGAACTACTGTTTAATTTACGGTACCTCCGAAACTAAGCAGTGGGGCGACTGACGCCCAACTCGGGTGAACTACCGCTTGATTTACGGTACTTCCGAAACAAATCGCGTGCTTAAACTGCAGGATCCAAAGGTGAAATACTGCTTGGATTACGGTACATCCGAAACAAGCTCTACGACGCCCTCGGCCTCGCCGTTGGTGAACTACTACTTGGATTACCGTACTTCCGAAACCGAGCTTTTATGTCCATCTGCTCGGTCAGAATGAACTGCTGCTTGATTTATGGTACCTCCGAAACATTGGAAAGAGCTCTGATGCCTAGTCAGATGGTGAACTACTACCTGGATTACCGTACCCCCGAAACGAATAAAGCACTGTCGGCAGGGCAACATGGGTGAGCTACTGCCTGATTTAAGGTACTTCCGAAACCGGTGAACTTCGCATTGACGCTGAAGATGTGGTGAACTATTGCCTGGATTACTGTACGTCCGAAATACCGGTACCGACGGACGCGTTACCTGCAAGGGTGAACTACTGCTTGATTTACGGTATCTCCGAAACTGCCCACTGACGGCATTGTGTAGTCACGGGGTGAACTACCGCTTGGATTACCGTACTTCCGAAACTCGGTGACACCAGTCATAAGCGCAGCAATTGGTGAACTACTACTTGATTTACAGTACTTCCGAAACTGCGCGAGTCCGGCAAGCTCATCCAAATCCGGTGAACTATTGCTTGGATTACCGTACCTCCGAAACTCGCACTTCGGTGCGATGAACTTAGGGAAGGGTGAACTACTACCTGGATTACCGTACCTCCGAAACTCGCACTTCGGTGCGATGAACTTAGGGAAGGGTGAACTACTACCTGGATTACCGTACCTCCGAAACTCGCACTTCGGTGCGATGAACTTAGGGAAGGGTGAACTACTACCTGGATTACCGTACCTCCGAAACTCGCACTTCGGTGCGATGAACTTAGGGAAGGGTGAACTACTACCTGGATTACCGTACCTCCGAAACTCGCACTTCGGTGCGATGAACTTAGGGAAGGGTGAACTACTACCTGGATTACCGTACCTCCGAAACTCGCACTTCGGTGCGATGAACTTAGGGAAGGGTGAACTACTACCTGGATTACCGTACCTCCGAAACTCGCACTTCGGTGCGATGAACTTAGGGAAGGGTGAACTACTACCTGGATTACCGTACCTCCGAAACTCGCACTTCGGTGCGATGAACTTAGGGAAGGGTGAACTACTACCTGGATTACCGTACCTCCGAAACTCGCACTTCGGTGCGATGAACTTAGGGAAGGGTGAACTACTACCTGGATTACCGTACCTCCGAAACTCGCACTTCGGTGCGATGAACTTAGGGAAGGGTGAACTACTACCTGGATTACCGTACCTCCGAAACCGAGCAGTAGTTTTGTGCCCATTAAATTAGGTCTTAACTAATTACAGATAAAAGAAAACCCTGTTCTCAACAGGAAAAATGGTGAATATCGCTACGCAAATCAAGCTGAATAAAATCTCTCAAATACCAGCCGAGATTTTCAAAAAACTCTGCAAAGATCACCGTTTTGAGCTTACTTTCTGGGATATTTTTAAATATCTCCTGATGCGCTGTGCACATTTCTCCATGCTTTTAATGCGCATGAAGCCAATCAATTTTATCTTTTCAAAGAGCATGTACATAGTATCAGAGTATCAAAGTACTTCAAGACACCAATTTGAACAGTATTTCAACTTTGTCCAACAGCTGACACTCCCCGTAGTTGAAACCAGGGGCTTTACGAAGGTTTTGATAATCAGTCAGGAAAACACCGTGAGCATCAAGAAGGATCGTGCCGTATCCATCGAGGCGGAGTTTTGCCGGTTGTTCAGTTGTCTGATTCCGCACAACCATGTACCCCGCCTCGTACCTCATCTTCCGCGCATGCTCGATATACGCCGTTTTACCAAATCTTCGTTTTCACCTCATGAAGACCGGCCGGCGTAGTATCAATAAAACAAGCCTTTGACTTCGGATCGTTCAGCACCTTGTTAAAGGTGAACACCAGGCTTCCGCCAAACGTGTTGCCGCCGAGAATCTTGGTGTCCGACATATTCCGAAGTCCGCTTGCCTGTTCCATCACCTGAATTTCAGCCTCTGCAATCTTGTACACGATAGCTGGGAATTCGGATTCACTCGTTGCTGCAAGGATGTCCTTCGGATGCTTCAACGAACCAAGCTTCAGCTGAACCGTCAGTTTCGGGTAATTGACTGGAAGTTTCTCGAGGAGCAGATCCCAGAATCCAACCAAAGACTCTGCGGCCTTCTCAAAATCAATCCTTGCGGATGCTCCGGCATTTCCTGCCGCTACAATCGTCTCAACTCCCTTCAGCAGGTACATCTCATCAATCGCCAATGGCATCTGGCGCACCGGATACACCTGCTTCTCACCGGCGATCCGGAAGCGCTCGCCATAAAGCTCGATCATCGTGTTCTTAAGAACACGGGCACGAACGATGCGAACGAATTTCTCTTTTGCCGTTTTCGCCAAACCGCGGGCATACATCTCAAGCATAGCGTTGTAAGTATCCGGATCAGATTTCGATGCGATCGCAGCCGGTACCGCACCGAAACGAAGCTGTTTCACCTTTTTCTTCATCACTTCATAGACAAAGAAATTGGCAAACGTCTGAGAGCTGTACCCACCATAAATTTCTGCCGGACGGTCTGACTTCGTGGCAATCAGTTTCGACTTCTCCCTTGGAGAGTAAATCGTCTGTTTCCAAAATGCGCCGCCGTCTTCAAAGGTGGCATATGTGACACGAAGGTTCTTCCATCCACATGCACGATAGATGCGCTCCACCTCTTCATCCTTGTTCCAGTAAACCTCACCTGTGTCCTTGTCGACACGGTCAAAGAAGAAACCGCCGGCAAAGAAATCAAGTTGTGACTTCGGAGTCTTCTTGTTCTCCTCATTAACCAGCTTGATCTTGCGCATGTACTGCTCATACTTAACGCGATTATGGACGAACGCTGGCTTCGCAAGTTCCATATAGCGCCCGACCTCGGCTGCAAGCAGAGCGTCGTGTGCGTGATAGAACTGGTTCGCTTTAAGGCTTTTTGGAATTCCGATCCGGCTACGCACGGCACCGATAACCCCAGCCTTAACGGGAATGACAACCGTTCCCGGATACTTTGCCGCAATCGCAGCCGTAAACAGTTTTGCCTCCCAGCTGTTTTCCGTGAACTGCCTTCCGATAATCGATTTCAGCATGCCTTCGGAAATCTCAGTACGGATCAGCGCGTTGAGCTTTCGCTCGGACATAAGTCCGGCGTTACGAAGCATCCTCCAAAATGGCAGCATCTTCCGCTGCACCGCTGGAGACACGAGCAGAGTTTCACTCTTATAACGACTGGCCTCTGCATAAACAAGCACCTTGTTATCCAGTGACTCATCTTTACGGTAAGCAAGCGGTACAACATGATCGACATAGTAATCATTCGATGCAATCCGAGTGATGTCGATCGGCTTTCCCGTATAAAGGCATTTTCCTGCCTGATGGAAATACAGGTAGATGCGCTCGTTAATCTCCTTCTCATCGAACATGCCAAGCTCACGAAGCAGCTTCGCCGCACCAAGGTCCGCCGCTGCATCCGCATCCAATGCCTTGAGTGCCTGCTTGATCTTATCGGAGCGCTTGGCGGTTCGCTTACCCTTTCGGCTATTCGAGGCGGTTCGCGTCACCTTCAGATAAATGCGATTCGGAGCCTTACCGGCAACAGAAACGATGTCATCCAACACCTTTATCGCCTGACTCACGCCTCGACGAAGTGCCGGCGAACCGGGAAGTGCGTTCAGATCAAAACCTTCTGCCATCTGCATATGCGAATCGTTAAGCCTCTTGATTTCCATTTTGAAACCAAGAACATCGTCATTCAGAATCTGCATCAGGTTCATAGATGAACCACGATAGCGACCATAAGGCCTGCCCTGCTCAAGGACATCCATGACGCACATATCGCCAGAAGCCGTATCTGCCCAGATTCCGGTCAGCAGCTTCTCAGACAGCTTTCCCCAACCGGAAAGACGCTTATGGCAGAAATCGTCAACCGCCTTTTCCGTGAGCAGGTCACCATAGGTTTTCAGGATCTTTCGGCGCAGGATATCGCGATCCTCAAACACTGTATTCCACAGAACCAGGTCCTCCGCCATGCTCATGTCGGAAGCACTGAGCGCTTTCACGTCGAAGAGCCTGCAGAAATATGCATAATTGGACCGCTTGGAAGACATGGCTTTCGGATTCGACGTACCACGAACATGAGGATGTGCGATAAAGAAGTCTCGCTGCAGCACGGACTCGATGCGTTTCACCGTCATCGTCTTTCCATCCGAAGCGGCATCATAGATAGCCTTCCGCATTCCAGCATCGAATGGCATCCAGGAATCTCCATCCTCCGTAAAGCTGAGGCTCGCAAGCTCATTAAAGAAACAATATTTCTCATACAATAGAGAATTCTTCGCCAAAACATCCTCGCCGTCGAGATAGGAGCACTCTCCTGTCATGCGGCGGATGAAAAGCTCGGCTGTCGTGTCGATATCAATATGATCCTCATAATTCCAGGGAGACACAAATGCGTCCTCATGACCAGCAAGACGTTTCACCCATGCAAAACGCGTGCCATTTTCGCCGGCTTTACCATGGTCCGTACTGCCAAGAGGACCGACATAATAGGGAATTCGAGAAGTCAGAACCTTCAGAATATGCTCGCGAGCATCAATGAGCCAAGGATAGAAACGCCCCTGGTTGTCGATGATTCGATTTACAACCTCGGCGTGCAACTGATAGGGAATCGCAGCATTGTCGACCGTATGAATACGGCGCAGGAAAGCATGATTTGCAAATGCCTCCATCATCGTCTTGTATTGCGGATCGTTCACGGCATCGGTATCTTTGAACAGGAGCTCTACACGCTTGGCAAACTCCTCATAACCGAGAACATTCAGGTTGTAGGCGGTATAGCCCATGTTTTTTTTCGGGCTATCCTGCTTCTTTACCTGAACCTTGTCGTAACGGTACCTGTCCTCACACTTCGGACCGCCAAAGAACCGAACGTAATCTTTAAATCCGTCCTCGTCAATATTACCGTCTGCATCCTGCTTCGCGACATACTTGAGTGCAAGATTTTTAAGCATGCGAAGCTGCTTCCCATACACGTCATACTGGGCAACCTGATTGTGCGAAAGGCTTTTGCCAGGTGCGTAAGAAAGCATCCCCTGAAGCTTCCAGGAAGTGTAGAGCGCCTGCGCTGCCATCAGAACAGAAACGAGGGAATCCGGACAAGAATCCGACAGGAACTCCTCCAACGCATCGCCATCGGAAATCGATACTTTGGGAAGTTTCTCAGCATCGGGAACAAGCGCCGTCAGATCTGCCTTATAGCCGGCGACAAGATCTGCAATGGCTTTAATTTGAGCCTTCTCCGTTTTCTTCTGAATATCATCGCCCGACACGCACATGGCAGATGCGAACCGCTTCTGCAACTCACGCGCCGTTACATTTCCATTGATGTCAAGAGCTTCCAGTGACGGCTCGATCCGCTCGTCAAGAGTGTCCTCAAAATAGGACACAAGAACTTCCGCGTAGTTTGCAACCTGCGTATCGATGTCAGAGTTCGTAGACGAAACATTTTGGTCTTCGAGCAGAAAATGACCGCGCCGGACAACATGATTCGCAACGGACTCGAAAATCAGACGCGGATCCATAGCGCTATCTGATTCCATAAGGGCGACGTCCAGATGGGAAAGCGTCGGGAACGAATGGAACAGACGACTATAGCTGAATCCGATCGGGTCACTCTCGAACCGAATTTTTCCAAGCTTGTAGGACATCCGGCGTCGGATAAAGAAATCCGGATCAATAGAGGAAATCACCGGTGCGAAAACGCGCTCCATCTCATGTTCACGCCCACGACGGCGCTGGATTCCACGGCGGGAAGTTCGCGGCATACGCGCCTCAGCTGCATGCTGACCTTCCTTGAAAACACGGGTTCCCATAACCGGTTACTTTCCATGGTACAAAACATTCCCGTTCGGATCCGTTGCAACGAATCCATGTGCCGTCGAACTTAACTCGAACCCGATGGAATAAGGCCCACTCATCTGCTTCAACTTTTTCATAGCGTATTTCCTTTCCCACACATAGGCAGTATGCGGCTTTCTTTTTGTAGTGTCAGTATACCACAGTACCAAAATATTCCAGTTGTGATTGATGATTCTCTATCGCTCAAAAAATTTCTTCCAAAAATTTCTTCAGAAACTTTCAATTCCCGCGTCGCCTGCTCTCCTGCTGTGCTATATTGTCGTGGTGAATTACCGCTTGGTTTACGGTATGTGTAAGTCGAAATACGGCTTCAAAGCCACAAACTGCCCTTTGGGGCGCCCCGTATGGGGCATTTTTTTTGGCGATTTTTACTGAAGAAGAATGGGTTCTCATAGAAAAGGGGTTGCTGGAATATTTCCAGCAACCCCTTTATAGAACATTTTGATTCAAACTGTCATATTTGAATACCAAGGCTTTTCGCAAGCGCCTGCGAATCACCCTGTCGAGACCAATATCCTCGAATAGCTTTCGGAACGCCAAAATCCAAGCGTTCAGCACCAAAGTAATGCTTTCGGCATCCATATCACCTTACCTACAACGGTCTTCTTCCGGAATAATCTTGTTCAGCGTATTTTCAAATACTTTGGATCCTCTTTTTACTGCTTCTGCCTTCTCGCTAAGTGGAAGACCTTTCTTGTGAATCATCTTAACGGAATCAAGAAGCATCGGTATTTTGGTTGTTGCTTGGATCTCGTTGAATTTCTCTTCCATCGCTTTGCAAAGCGCATGTTCATCCACGATAGGAATCCGTAGCAATTCCCTTACTTTCTCTGTAATATAGTGGTTCAGCGCTCCAAGCCGATCCTGTGGAAGCGGATATGTTGGATGATTCTGGAACTCAAAGCCGATCATCCTGCGCAAAAGCTCATGCTGCTCCGCTCCCATAACAATTCCAGCCATATCATTAAAAGCGATATTCGCTGTTGCAGGTAGGTAATATCGATTTGAACGAACAAGGAAATCCGCATAGTCTGTTTCATCATCTTGCGCAAACAAGGACAGATTGTGGTCAAACAACGGGGCTAATCCCAACAGCCGTCCTGTTCTGTTTTCCCGTAAGATACCAAAATTTCCGCCGTGACGATCCCGATTGCAGATCAAGGCATCAAAAACAACCATTGTCCTGTATTTCGATGCCATCTTTGGATCAAGCTCATTTAAGATCGATAACGCTGCCGGGAAACTCGCATCACCAGCAGCAACGAAAAATGGAACAAAAGAAATTTCTTTGTCATTCATAAGTCCACAGACAGACGCAAGTTTCCCTTTCCACATCTCTAAATCGTAGGAAACATGATCTATTCCCATCCGTTTTGCAACTTGTGCTGCAAAGTATTCAGAATAAGGTTCTTTGCCAAGATTTCTGGCACCGCTTGTACCTGTTTTAAACAACAGCAGCCTATCGTTAATCCGTCGAACTGCTTTCGGAAATTGCCCTCCCAGTGTCCACTCACTTGAAACGCCCGCTTTATGCTTTTGTGAGGGCGTGTACCCGGTATAAGCTACAAGTCCCAATACTTCATCAAAGCGATTGTCGAACAAATTGATTCCATCAAAGGTAACATCTGATTTCCCATCATCAAGCCAATACGAATCGTTAATGGAAAGCCCTTTGGATACATCAAGAATTCCAAGGATATCATTCCTTGTCAATCCTGCCGTACTAAGAATCTGCTCTACAAATGCCCTGTTTTTCGGAATGGTTCTACCTTCCATCCAACTCGCAAGGCTTTTTTCATCTTGATCTACAATTAAATTCAATGGAAGCAAATGCGCATTTGCCGAATCGATATCCGTAATCTCCAGTTTCAAACTACCGAATGCGTCATAGGCAGCTTCGAATCTCATGAGGCTCTGATCATAGATCTTCAGCTCATAGCTTTTAGTCTCTCTCGTCATGCTGCTCCTCCCTTTTCTTTTCAATATCTACTATTATAGCATAATACTATCGTCCTATGCAGCTTATAATTTACCAAAACGGTTGTAAAACCATTGGTTTTAGCAATGGTAAGGGCCAATCCGCTAAAATGAACTCGGTGAACTGTAATATCCAAAAGAAAGGAAAGTACCATGCCAAAGAGTATCGAAGACATCGATCGCCAAATCGCCGCCCTGAAGGAACAGAAAAAACGGCAGCAAGCGCAAATCGCCCAGAAAAAGCGTGAAGGTCTTCGCTCCTGTAAAGAGCTTATCGGTGAAGAGGTTGTCAATGCGTTCGATAACTGGACCAGTATCGACCTTGATCTTTTTGCCATGTATATTTCCGAGCATGCAGACGAAATCGTAACCTCCTGCTCGACTTCTGAAACGGATCTGGATGATGCTTTGAAGCGCAACAAACAGTTCGCTAAGAAGCATAAGAAGACGCGTAAGAAGACGAACGATCGAGACGAACCCGAGTCGGATAGCGATTCGTCTGAACAGGACGATACACAGGTTGATTCCTATGCGGTGCCCTACGGCGCCTATTGATCCGCTCTCCTGCTCGCTGACTGACAGAATCTAAAAGGAAAACGCAATGAATCCCAATTTCAACCGACGCCAATTCATCGGTCTCGCCGTCTGCGTTGCCGTTAATACAGCACTTCCCGGATGCAAGAAAAAAGAACCCGAGTGGACCGCGGCGAAAGACGATAAACTCAAACCCCTGGCCTTTGAAATCTCAGAGGGCAAGGCGACTCCCCTTTCCGGATCCGGCTGGAAACGATGCGACGATTACATTCATCTCCAGCTTTCCGGCAGCTCCATCCCGGATCGCAAGATTGCGAAAGTGAAACAAAAAAAGGGAACGCTCATCGTCTATGTCGATAATGGCAACAGTGAAGTTCAGTCGATGGATCTCGTACTTACCCAATATAAGATCACTGGCGGGGATATTTCCCAGATCGTCGATCTCGTCCTCGACGAGAATGGAACCAGGACTGAAGTTTTCAATGCAGACAGCACCGGCAGTCTGGATCGCTGATCTAAACCGACAATATATAGACATGAAAAAGGGGAGATCTACGTCTCCCCTTTTTCGTTTGCTTCACAAGTTCAGGTCGATATCGAAGCAATAACGATTATAGACGCTTTTGCTATTTCGTAAAGAACTCATAGCAGAAGGACAAAATAATCGCGGAAGCAACGGCGACTGCAATCCAGATCGCGATGTTCACCATCACTTCCGGCTTTGTGATACGCATGAAACGCTTCGCTCTCGCATTGGCAGCCTGTTCAAGCTTTTCGATTGACTTGGCGCTTTTCTTTGCAACCTCATCGATCGCTTTCGTCCCCGCCTGTACGGTTTCCTCAACAGCTTGCGTTGCGCCGTCAGTCACAGCTTTCGTCACGGTCTCAGCATACTTATCACCCTGCTCGAAACTGGCAACCATTTTACTGAGACTGTTTTGAGCGCGACGCGTGGCGCTCGCCTCTCGCTTCATATCGCTTTGGATTGATTTCATCTCGTCGAGAATCAAATCCGTACGTTGTTTGAAATCTGTTGCAGTAGAAGACAGTGAGTCCTTAACCTCCTTCCGGAACGCATCGTTCTCGGCTTTCTGATCTTCAATGAACTTTTCCATGAATCCGATAAGCTCACCGTAAGATTCCGGAGTGTCTTTATCACTTAGAAACGGGGTCTGACTTTTTGGAATAACTGCCTGCTCCTGTTGATCGCTCTCGTCAGAGTCGATTTCTTCCTCGAACGCCGAACCACCCTCCTCCTCTTCCATCTCGTGATCCATATCCTCATCGGTCTTCACGTTTTCAAACATATCGTCTTCAACAGATGAATTCTCGTCGATGTCCAGCATGCCCTGTCCTTCCTGATTCTTAATAGGTTTCCTTGCGCCACAAGCTGGCTTTGCCATAAGCATCTACCTCCTGTTTCAATTTAACATTTTATTTAATGCTCGACATTCTTATCGCTCTGTTCGCGAGTGCGACCGCTTTCAATAACCGGCTGCTGAACAGAGTGCGTTCCCGCCTGACCGGCAGCACGAACATTGTCCTCACCATAATCTGGCACGGCACTGGCATAACGGTTGCGAATCTCTTTTGCGTAACCGCGCCGGGCAAGAAGCTCATCGCGTACAGCGGGATCTTCGAGCAGGTCATCGTCACACTTCGGAGCAACGAATTTCGGGAATGCGTTATAGGCCACGCCCTTGCTCGCCTTTGCCTGCTCAACCCACGCCGAGTAAGCTTTCTTAAGTCGTTGGATATAAACATCTCGACGCTGTTCGAATGTCATCGGTTTCTCACTTTCCGTAGTTCCTGTTTCGAAAGCCGTCTGCAATGACTTCAACGCGAAGCGCCCGTCAAGACGAGTCAGGTTGAAAGTGCATTTCGGGTTGCCGGCCTCTTTGATATCGAGATCTGTCGCATAGACTCGATTGTTCTTGATGAAAATATCTACACCCCATGAGGCAAGTAATTTCTTGAACTGCTCCATATTCTTCGGGTGATAATCGCTGATTGCAATATGGATCAACTCGCGCAGATTGTTTTTATAACTGTACTCTCCACGATCGACAATCTCCTTTTCAATATCGCGCGGCTGTCGATCTCGAATCTTTGAATTTTTCTTTCCCTTTTCAAGTTGAGTAAGATTCCAAGCCTCGTCCATTTCACGAACCCATGAAGCGCGCTTATGCTTCGCCTGCGCTCCCGTTCCCTCCCAAAGACGTTTTCCTGTCAGAAGATCCGTGCGGTTGATCGCCATATGGACCGCAAATCGTTTTCCCTCCTTATCGCTTTCCTCATGCAACGCGAGAATCACTTGTTGATGCGGATAGTGCTTCGCAAGCCATTGCTCCGCGTAGGCCATACATGCATCGGGAGTCATCTTGCCTCCGTTGCAGCTGCACTCTTCAGGAAGAAACGCAAGAACCTGATGATACATAATCGTGTTCTTCGCACCGGCACGTGCCGGTTTATCATGACCAAAAGATTTTCGCGTCCGTGCCATTTTTGCGTACCAATATTTGTTATATGGAAGATTCCAGCCGCCACGTGCAAGCGCATCTTTTCCGTTGATGTATTTACGAACGTTTTTCGCGTGCCGCGACGAGCTGACTGCTTTCTGTTTAATGACTGTCAATCTCTTCTGCCATCTCCTTTCGATTTTAAGCAGTAGTTATAACTGAACGTTCTCAGATATATAAAATCATTCCTTTCTTTTTTCAGAAGCCATTTTTAAAATTGCGAAACTGATCTAGCTGCGTTCCGTCTTAAAGATTTCTGTTGTCTGGTTCATCTGCCAGATAGTCGTGGGGAACATAGTCAACGTGATAACGCTTTTCAAGTTCCTCGATAAACCGGTCGACCTTTCGGGCGTTTTGGTAAACCTTTTCAAGCGTTCGGAAAACAGCTTTCTCATTGTACGCGGGAAGCCCTTGGGCGTTCACGAAGTACATCAGCTGATTGAGGTTCGTTCCTTCCTTCAATAACTCGTGATGAAGCTTTTCAACTTCAGCGATATCGAAATTGAATGATTCGATCTTTCCGTAAATTGCGCTGCGGCGAACCAGTTCGCTTACAGAGATGCCAAGCGCCTCCGCACGTTGCTCAATTGCCTTCTTTTCTGGAGCAGTGAGCATTACTTGGAACGGAATACTCCTTTTTTCAGAAATGGGCTCGCCACTTTCATCAGTTTCACGCGATGCTTGTGCTCTTCTGTAATTCTCCTG
Source organism: Collinsella sp. AF39-11AT (assembly GCF_003474585.1). Classification (NCBI taxonomy): domain Bacteria; kingdom Bacillati; phylum Actinomycetota; class Coriobacteriia; order Coriobacteriales; family Coriobacteriaceae; genus Collinsella; species Collinsella sp. AF39-11AT. The sequence continues at coordinate 96,836 of NZ_QROG01000003.1, forward strand.
TTGCTTATGGAGAGCCTTTTTCTTCCGACCGAGAACTTGCATTTCATCATCAAGATCATCGAGTGAGATTTCCCGATGAATCAACACAGATCGAATCAACTCTGCTTCCGTACAGCCGGCTTGTTCACAAAGTTGTTGATAGATCTCCTTCTCTTCAGGAGAAACACGAGCCTTTACGAATTCATTTCGTGCCATTTTTCTCCTTTCTCCGGAGCGGCCTCCGGAAAAGTAAGCTAGAAATTGAGGATTGGCATCCGTCTCCTCTTGCTATGGTTGCTCAATTTCTTAGAAAGAGTGAAACCAACACGCAAAAAGCGTGCTGCAGTTCACTCTTTCCCTTTTCTCCGTGACAGGAGAAAAGCAAGATTCGTAAATCATGATAACAGGGACCACGGGCCCGGTTATCATGATTTACGTACATCTTGCAATCTCCGGAACGGTGATTGGGCGAAACGCAGTGTAGACGTGGAATGAGAGGCCTCATTCCAAGCGAGAGGCCTCGCGGCGTCGTAACTGCGTGAAGACCGTGAGCGAAAGCGAACTTTTAACGCGAGGGATGCCGAGTGTTAAGAGTTCGCTGTAGCGAGAGCGAAGCGGTACTGCGAATGCGAGGGATGCCGAGTATTTGAAGTACCGCGCAGCGGGCTCCGGGCAAGGCCTGGAGCGAATCGGTGAGAGGCCTCACCGATCGCGGAAGGTTTTGGCCGGAGCATCCGGCATCGTCGGATCTTTTCGTGATGGCTTCTGCTGAGATAGACAGCTTTCGACATTTCAATGACGCGAAGAGTCTTTAGTGAGACTCGTAGCGTTGTTGGACTGTCGAAAGGTGGCGCGATTTGAGTAGCGATACGATCAACGAATAGATTTTCACACGCCGCCTGCGGCGTCGATTTATCGCGCCCGTTGGGCGCTATGATATTGAATTCATCACATTTTGAATTGCAAGATGTCTTTAAGTATGTTTTGGAAACTTTTCAACACAGTTTCCGGTTTTCGATAATTTCAATGGCGCGGAGAATCCGAAGGGAGTAATTCGTAGCGCTGTTGAATTTGTCGAAAACCGGCTGCTCCATTTTTGTCATCAAAGCAAGCAAATTAAAAAACGAACTCGACTTCGCGATCTTCTACTCAATCCCTTTTCAAGACTCGCCATACTTTACGGCACTATCGATAAAGATATTTCTTAGATAGTAAGCAACTAAAACATAAAGTGAAATCAGCTATTACCAAGAAATCGTTTTGATCGTCACATTGGAAAATCTCGATTAAAAAGGGCTCCTCATTCGAGAAGCCCTAAACAGTTTTGATGTCCGATGCAATTGTACCCAGGCATCAATTTTAAATCTAACGGCATACCCTAACTAAGGTATTCAAGCAAAGCTTCCACCTGACGAATACCAAGTCCGCCAAGACGACGATTGCCTGGAATGTTGGCGTCATGCATAATCTTATCCGCCTTCGCGCCGCCAATGCCGGGAATGGTCTGAAGGAATTCCTTAACCTTCATTTTACTGACGAGCGGATCGTCCTTACGAGTCTTAAGAACAGAAGCCGGATCAGTTTTGCCGGACTTAATGTTCTCCTTAAGCTCTTTACGCGCTTTGCGTACCTGCGCTGCCTTCTCAAGCGCCTTTGCACGCTGCTCAGGTGTGACATTCGGAAGTGCCATGATATCTCCTTCTTTCAACTTCAAACTGTTTTTAATTCTTTTCCAAACCAAGATCGATTACAAACGGCGCAACTCGAAATCCGCCGCTCTTGCTCGGATCCTTTGATTCCTCGTTGTGCTTGAAGAGAATGCAAATATGATTCTTCAGATCACGTCCCCAGAGCTGCATAACATCCTTACCACGTCGACCGTCAGTACGCTCACTTCGAATCGTCTCATCCGAATCTCCGCCAATTTGACGGAACGTGATGACATAGCGCTTTGAAGACTCTTCAAGTACGACGCTAAGCACTTTGACGGTAATCTTAATAGAAGACTGCACGAGCATCGCAAGGGATTTCTCGCCTTTGGCGCGAGAAATCTTCAAAACCTCGGATGCAAGCTCGCACTCGCTGACCTTCTTTCCTGAAAGCATAAGCGAAAGATACGCAAGCTCGACATTGCGCCTCTTCTCGTTTTCCTCCATTAGTTCATCCTTTCTGTTATTGGATTTCGCAAGCGCTTGCGAAAATTAAACCTGATGATCACTGAGACTGCTCAAAATAAATAAAGGACTCTTCCAAATAGTTCCTGCTTTAATTTTTGCAAGAAGCCCCAACATAAATAGACTGAATTCGGAAGTCATTACATCACTTTCTGATTCAGGAAAACGCCAGACATGGATCGTTGCGTCCGGTTCAATCGACCAGTCTTTCAAAACATCTTGAAAGATAACGCCTCCGCGCTGCACGGTCAGATCGATTTCATGTTTTGTGACATGAAGCAATTCAAGATTGTCCGCACCATAAGTTATTCCGCTGTTGAAATAAATTTCAAACGTTGGATCGTAAAGCTCGAACCCGCCATCGCTTATGTTGCAAAGGAAATCGATAACAGTTTCTGGATCAAGCACTGTATCAGACTTCATTCCGATGCGAATCGTATCCAGAATGTAGTCCTCAATCTCTTGATTTCTAACTCGCGTCAAAGGACGTTCAAACGGCGATGCGCAATACGGGCAGAAATTCGGATTCGATGCAGATGGACTATTACTCTGACAATCCGCATCGGTTCCGAATTCCGTTATCCGATACGACCTACCGCAAATGGAACAAGTAATCAATCCACAGTTATTATTTTGTGCCAAATTGTAGGCGCTTAGCTTTTGCACCCTTCATCCACTCCCCTCTTTTTTCAACAGAATCGTCAGGACATCTTCTTCCTACCCGACTTCTAAATCTCCTTGCCGCAATCCGGGCAGAACTGCGCACCGACAGGAAGAATAGCGCCGCAATGCGGGCAAGGAGCAAGATCCTCCCAATTCTTCATGTCCCTATAAAGAGCAACCAGCACAACGTTATTCATACTTTCGTTCGTCTCCATGCAGTGGCGCTTCAAGAGACGATGAATATTCGCAGGCAGGCGAAGGTTGTAGCCGATCACGTCTGCATTCTTGTCGTATTTCGCACGACGAGGGTTATCTCCCTTTGCGAGAGAGTAGATCGCCGGCACAGAGGTGCTGCACGCATCGGCAACAGACTCGGCGGCAACCTCCTTGCGGATATCATCAGCCATGTCGAATGCGTCGGAAGTTTTCTTGCTCTTAGCCATTCTAGTAATCCTCTCCTTCAAGATACTCATTTACAAAGTCAGTAAAGTCCGCAACCGCGTTGCAGTTCGGATCGTAATCGAAAATCGAAACGTTAGCAGACTGCGCTTTATTTACAGCCTCGCACTTTCGAATAATCGTGTGGAACATCTTTGTGTTAGCGGCACGTGCGATCGATGGAAGCTCATTAACCACACCGCGCGAAAGACTCGTGCGACCATCAAACATGTTGACGACAATACCGGCAATGCGGAGATTCGGATTCAGACGCTTGTTGCGGCGAACCGAGTTGACGCATTTCTGGATATTGGTAAATCCTTTTAGGGATGAACGGTTCGGGATTACCGGAACGATCAGCTCATCCGCGGCAACCATCGCATTGCGCGTCACCAATCCAAGTGACGGCGGGCAATCAATGATTGCGTAATCATAGTCATCATCGATACCCTCCATTGCATCGGCAAGCATCGTAAGGCGCGTATCCAGTTTCGCCATATCGCTTTCGGCATTCGAAACAAGGACATCGCCGGGAATAATATCGCCACCGTCGAAATGTTTGATTCCGTCTTTCGCCGTGTAATCGAACGAAGTGAGAAGATCGTAAACCGTCACTTCATCCGTCGTGTCAATTTTTGCCTGTTGCGTTGCGTTCATCTGCTGATCAAGATCAACGAGCAGCGTGCGCTTGCCCTTACGATGCAGCCCCTCTGCAATCGCCATGGACAGTGCGGTCTTGCCGACACCTCCCTTGTGATTACAAATCGCAATCGTCTTCATTTTCCTCTCCCAACTTTCCTTTCCCATCAAGATCAAAATTTGATTTCGTTGCAGCCTTTTCCATCTCTGAAAGTAACTCGCCATCATGTGCCGCCTTGCACAAAGCTTCACAAAATACCATTAAAAGCGTTCCGAGAATCATCGAGGTGATAACAAGAACGCCCGTTTCGAAATGAACGAGACTATGTAGCACAAGGCCAATCAACACCATTCCCGGAATACCTAGAGCGATCCAAATCAGATTTTCTTTCAGCTGGTTCACAGGTTGATCCCTCCTTCCACAATACGATAATACCAACATGCGTATACTATGATGACAACATAGTACTTGTATTCACAAAACAATCCTATTGCCCAATCATTCAGCAATAAACCTGTCTAATTAACTTGAAGTTGGTATAATCGATGTGATGAGAGGGTGGCGGCGCTTTCCTTTTTGTTCTTGCGTCGGTTGCAAGTTTTTCCTTTCGCCACCCTCTCTCCTTTATCTATTACGCGTTATTTACGCGCAATGCAAAGGATTAGAACGGGATATCCTCATCGTAGACGTCCATCACTGCGGGAACATCCGGAACAACAGGCGTCTGCTGAGTCTGTGCCGCCGGCCTGTTAGCGGAAGCATTCTGAGACTGGTTCCCCTGGCTCATGAAGTCGATTGTATCTACGACGACGGTAAGGCGAGAACGCTTCTGACCGTCCTTCGTCTCCCACTGGTTAAAGCGAAGCTTGCCGTCAATGCTGACCTTCATACCCTTTCGAACGATACGGCCCACGGCCTCGGCACGCGTGCCGAACATGGTGCACTCGACGAAATTCGGATAGTCCTCCCACTGGTTGGTCTCGCGATTGAGTCGGCGATCGTTGACGGCAATACCGAAAGAGAGAACCTGCGTCCCCTTCGGAGTCATACGAAGCTCCGGATCGCGCGTAAGATGACCGGAAATGTTGACGCGGTTGATAGACATGTTCGAGGTCCTTTCTCCTCTTGGTTATTGACTGATACTAAGATACCACAACACTTCAGTATTACGCGTGAAAATGACGATTTTTTTTAAAGAAAAATAGGCAGAAAGAGCTGTTTATACTCCTTCCACCTATTTTCAGTTGGCGTAATGCGTCGTCATTCTGCTATTTAATTTTCCACCGATAGCGGAATTGCCTATCCGCCTTTCTTCTCAATTTACTGCGCCTACCGAGCATTAAAGTCATGATTTATCTCATCTAGACTGACTCTTCTACTCACAGTATCTCTCTTCTCTTTGAGCGACATCTGATGGGACCGATCTTCCCTCTGCACTGCACTCTCCCATGTCTTACATGTCTCCCGACGCAAAAAACCAATCAGCGGTTTCAGATCGCCCGTCATGTCGAAACCGTCCAGCGCCGCATAATAATCTTTCCGGTCTTCATCAAAGATTACGATCGGCGGATGGTTGTGCAACAGCAGATAGTAATTCATCATCGCCCTGCCAGTCCTGCCGTTCCCATCTGCAAAAGCATGAACGCCCTCAAACCTCGCGTGCCAAAATGCAGCTGCCACCAGCGGATTTTTATCTCCAAACTCGGAAACCTCATCAAGATCCTGTTGAAGGTCGTTCTCGATCTCATCTACAGGAGCGGCAACATCGTGCATGCCGACTCCCCATAAATCGTTTTTCTTGAATTTCCCCGGTCTTTCCCCAAGTTCCCAACGCCGCTCGTCGTAAGTGCCTTTTGTCAGTTCAAACTGCATCTCCCGAATGGAATCGAGCGAGATAGGTTTACGCTCGTCGAACCATCGGTACATCAGCTCACTTGCGTCTTTCAGATTTTTAATCTCGTAAAGCGTCCGCAGGTCTCCTGTGTAACCGCATACACGGCCATTCTTAAAAATCTCGTGCGTATCATGGTAAGTGATTTCTCTATTCTCGATTTTCCCTGAGTTGTAAGAGAATAATATTGCAAAATTTTCCAGGTGCGCTGCCAACTCAAGCGACGTAGCGATACTGTAACTGCGCCACAATTCCATAGTGCGATCGTATTGTTTATCTGAATTCATAAAGTCCTGCCTCTTCTTTTCAATTCGATATTTAGGGAATTCTCCCTTTTTATATTATACCATAATACTAACATATTGCATCATGTAATCTACGAAGCACTATCAAGTCGTCCTGCGAGTCGACGGCGAGTCGACTCGCAGGACGTATGGCGATGCGCTTTTCATGCGGTGCCCTACGGCACCTATGATCCGCTCCCCGTGGTCGCTGATAGATTTCCTAGACAGTGCTTCTTTTTAAACAGACAGTCAGATTGTCGCTATAGACTGGCTTGAATCCCGATTCCTTCAAATCTTGAATACCGACATCATTGATGCCGTAATTCAGTACAGCGTAATCCATTCCATAGTCATCGCAAATAGCCGATAGGCTTCCAGAAGAAAGCGCCTTTCCTGCCTCGGCAAGCACATTCTTCTGCCCGTTCTGCCCATTGAACACCTCAATTCTGGTATCAAGATACGGCTTGAACCCGTTTAGCTCCGCTCGGCATCCTGGGTCGATGTCCGTCAAGACTGCCGTCCCCGATACGGCGCCATCCTCTCTCATTGCCTGAAACGCCCTTTCAAGCGAGATGGACTTTTGATCGGTCGCAGACAGCGTGCTATAAAACAGAACCGCTCCTAACTCAAGTGCAACCACAGAGATTGAAAATAAGACTATCCTGCTTAACATCTTCGAGCTCACCTTGCATTTTGGCTCAAGCTTCCAGCACCACGTGCTGTAGACGATCATCAATATGCCAAGCAGCAAAAGTTCGTTTCGCCATGTCATCAGGGATAGAAAGAGCAGTCCTGAGATCATCATCGTCTCGAACGAAAATACCGTCTTTTTAAATCCCAAGCACTTGGCATGGAAGATCACCGGCATGACCGAGATAACAATGAGTATCACTGCCTCAACCGGAACGATGGAGAACATCGGTTTCAGTTCCGGCACGGCAACCGTGGCGACATCCGACGTGCCTATTGTCTTAAACGGAAGCGACAGCACGTCTAATCCGTATGGATTCAACATTGCGGAAGCGATCGTAAGTAAGATCGTCACAGCCAATGCGGCCCGCGCATTCGAATCCAGCTTACTATCTAATAAAGCGGCAAGCGGCAACATGATTGCGCAGGGCCAAAGCGCACCGTGCAGATTGGCTATAAAAATCCCTAGGAATGGAAAACCAAACAGAAATCTAATATCGCGGCTTTCAATATATTTCTCCATCAACTCCCAGGAAACAGCCAGGCACAAGATATCGAGCGCACGCGGTGTCGACCGAAGGCTATAAACGATTACCGCTCCGAATACGCATGAAACAGCACAGTGAAGAATGCGGTTTCCAGCTTTTGGAAAAGTTTGGTACCAAATGAAGAGAACCGCCACCATGTCCAACAGTGCAAAAAACAGCCGAACCGACATCTCTCCAAAAGTGTCGTAGAGAACTGCAACTAATATGCAGATAGGATATTGCTGGCAGATATAGGTCAATTCCGAATGGATCGATAACGGATCGGTTGTCGGCAGATGACCGTTGGCTATAATCCAACGGCCGGCGGCAACCATATACTGCGCATCGGTTATGAACAGCTCTCCTTGTAGGGAGCGAATGCTCAAAACCACCAGTAAGGCCGTCGATAGAATACAGAAGGAGAGAGATCGAACAGGTGTATGTTGAGACTTAATGTTGAGACAAAACACTATTAACGTTCTCCTGATACGGAAGGTGGAACCATGTATTCGAAGTGAAAACCCTTGTACTCCCAACCGCCCTCGATCGCACGCTGAAGATCGTACATACAACATTCATGCTCCCTCTCCAGCCAATCCTGCAAATCGGATAATGTATCGAATGTCTTCCCGGTCTCTCGACAGATTAAAGGCGTTTCCTTTAGCCTTTTCTTGAAATCCACGTCGTATCGCAAAAGCCTCCAAGTCAGACCGTCAAAAACGATTCCCTTCTTGCCTGAATTCAGCAAAGACTTATGGTCAAACCCGTGATAATTCGTTAGATCAAAAACCGAATAATCGCACCTTCCACGCTCATAGCAAATCACCGGCTGCATGTCCTTAATACGCTCGCCGGACTTCAGTTTGATATTTTTATTCCAATCATCCTTCCAAAACCATCGTTCACCCCTCCAGCAAGTCGTCTCGCTGGTCGGCTCGCCCTTCGCATCACAGATTGCAACGATCTTCTTCCAGTCGACATAACGTGAGCCGAATTTCAGTGCGTCGTGCACATCTGCGTACTCGCGCATCGTTGTCAACTCGATAACCGGACGAGCGCACAGCCTTTTCTCCTCCATGTAGGCTTCTTTTCTCTCTTCAAGGTTCTCACCGTTTGCCCAATGCATATCAAAGGCAGGGCATCCATGCCGTATGGCATCTCCGACCTTCTGAACAATCTCTTTTCGCGTTGCCCAGTCATATCCATCGGACCATATTGCAGCACAGATCTCGTCATAACTGTGATAGATGGTGTCCGTCTCAAGACAAATCATCTGCACATTCAAATCTACAATTCTTCCTACTTTCCCGTCCCAATCCCTCACATACGAAAACCTCTTATTCTGAGGCTTGACCTTGTTTTTCACATGGTCTAGAACTACCGACCTGCTTGTGCCGGCAGCCTTTGCCGCTGCGCCCGTAGTCGGGAACATCTCCCCCGTTTCCAATATGACGATCCATCCGGCAAGCCCTCGAATCTCTGTCAGATCCATATCCGGCGAATACATCGACTCAAAACAATAGAACTGATTTTTGATCGCGACCCATTTGCCGTTCTGGGCCATATTGCACACATCCGACATCCAGCCCTGGGTGATCCCAAGCTCTTCTTCCGCTGCACTACAGCTCGGCCACTTCTTGCCATCGTCGATTCGAACAACCGGTTTTGCCGTTCTGCGAACAGGGGTATCGAATGGAAACCCGGCTTCCTTCAACTCGGCAATCTGCTGCTCGGTCAGCTCTCCCGCGCGATAAAGGCGGCGAAGCTCATATTCCAGAGTCTTTTTCCGTTTGAGCTGGTCCTTTTTCCCGTCAGTCATCTGCTAAAGCCCCTTCCACAGCGCTATCTTCTCATCAATTGTCAGTTTCTCTGATCTTAATGCGAGCCGTCGTTCAAGGTTTTTTGCCAAATGCCTTGCGTCCTTCTCATGGTCGATGACCTTGAAAGCTGAAGGCGGAATGAGCTCTTTCGGATCATTTTCACCTGACAGCCGTGCGTAGCTTTCCGACATCATGTTTACAATCTGCTCAATCCCGATCATCTCGAAATTATCGACCAGATCAATAACCAACGGTTCGAAGTTGCCTGCGGCGGTCAATGCACGCCCAAGCTGCTGATAGAAAATCGTCGGCGACGAGGTACGACGTACCATAATGACGGCATCCACGCCCTTGATGTGAACCCCCTCGTTAAGCTGGTTGACGCAAAGCAAAAGCTTGATTGCGGTCTCATCATCGTCCTCTTTGAACCCATCGTATTCACTCGTTCCGAAGGGATTCGAGCTATGGACAACATAGGTATGAACGTTACCGTTTACTCGGGAAAACCACCGCGGGCACATCTTCTCGATTTCATTCAGCTCGAAGACATTCGGGCAAAAAACAATCACTTTCTCTATTCCCTCAAAGTACTTTTGAAAAATGGCCGGAAGGTTCGCTGCCCTGCTCGCGCAATCTCTCAACTCGTTAAAATCAGCCAGCAACTCTGCCCGCCTGCCTGCACTCTCTTCCTTTGCGATGCGCTCGCTGAGGTCTTCAATGTATCCGTTGATGCTGTACCCGGCGGTTACATACGTCGGGACAGGCAGGATGCCGAGAACCCAGCAATCCGTCAACGACATATATGAGGCGATATGACCATCAAAAAGTTCATCGGACATATCTCGGCCGCTATCGCTGTATCGAATCGAAGTCGCGCTCAATCCGATCAGATTGGCGTCGGGATTGCATTCGATAACCCCTTCAACACCACGGGACCACTGCGGTGCCCCCGTATGATGGAACTCATCGAAAATAACCGTATCGGCATGGATATCAAGATTTCCCTTTTGCGCTCGATGCATGGCGGTCTGATACGTCATGCGCTCGATGTTCTTGAATTCATGCTTCGGCAGCTCGCGCCTGATGGAAGCTTCCTGCTCCTGCTCGATATAAGTCGAGGGCGACATCCAGAGGATTCGCTCCTTCGGATGATCGAAGGCATAACGGTATGCTATAAACGCCTTGCCTGTCCCGGTAGGATGAATGATGCACGCACGCCTGGTCTCAGACAGCATATCCAGTAGTTTGCGATACGCCTTTTCGTTATGTGGATACAGTTCCAGTTCGTTCGGCATCTCAATCCCCTTCGTGCTCATGTAACCATGGTACTAGTATACCATAATGCTACGCAGAAACATAAAAGAAGGTACAATCTGGACAATTAACAGATTGCACCTTCTTGTGAAAGGGGGGTTATCGACGTGGAGTCCCTGCGGTATCCATGTGCTCCCCCGCGTGGCCGATCACGATCTTCTCCTCATCCCTGTCGATATAGAAGTGGAGCCGGAAGGCGGCCTTGATGTTCCTTCCCTTGACATGCGGCGAGATATCGATCTCATTGCCTTTGTACATCCGCTTGCGGAGCTTCATCAAGTTGGGCATGGCACAAGTCGTTCCAGACTCTCCGCGAGCCAGCTCATATCCGGTCCGTTTCTTGAACTCAGAACCAAGCCTGTCGTTCACCGTCTCCTTAAAACATAGATCCCAGAGCGTCGTCGCGACGGCAACCAAGATTTCCCACTCTTCCGTCAAAATGCCGTCAAATTTCTTGGCGCTCCTGTAGGCATCGGGAAGAATCACGATTCTGTCCGAATAGAGCACCTTCGCCAAATCAAGCAGCTGTGTAAGGTTTTCAGGCACTACCGTAAGCGCCTTGCGGATGCCGTTCAACGCATTGGCGTTTAGCTGCTCGAGCTCCGTCATTTCGAGCTTACGCTCGACGGCCCTCTTCTCGTTTTCAAGTCGCATCGCATCGCGCGTGAGCATGTCGATTTTTGCAGCCGCCTCCGAATTCGAAGTCTCCAGCTCGCTCGCAATTTCCTCCCAGTCCGCGATATCCTTTTGAAGACCGCTTATCTCATCGCGAAGCGAATCGACCGTTTCGTTTCCACCGGAATCGCCTTTCACCCGCTGCTTCAGCTTCTTAATCCGTGAACTGAGGCGTTTGGCCTCATCGATTCCATCTAACCATCGGACATCGGCGATACTCAGGATATCCCCAGCCACCCTGTCGCTCGCACGGCAGATCCCCTGACGAAGGACATTTATGAATCGGTTTTCACCGTGCCGCGTATATCGATCGATCAGATACTTGGCATAAGCCATCCCCATTTCATTGTCAGCTGGGACCGTGAGATCGACCGGCTTGCAGTAAATCTTCAGGCTTGAGCATTCCATGCCGTAATCATAAGCCGGCGTGTTCTTCAGAAATGCCTCTCGATAAGTGTTCATAAGGGCACGGTCGTGCCAGTCAAGGACATATATATCTGCCATCCCGAAAAGCTGCTTGGTCAGATTTTTCAAGTTCCTGACCGGCAGTTTCGATTCTTCGTCGGTGGTGATTAAGATCAAGGAAAGAGTTCGATTCGGATCGGTCAGATCCGGTATGAACTTGCTCGTCAATGTCTCGGAAGTCAGGTATATCGGCTTATCGTTCAAAAAAGTCGAGCCAACGCGAACGACATTCGCCTCATCGCTAAAAAGCATCTTCACAATCCGCGGCGTAGACGGTATCGGCGGCGCAGCCTCCCCAATGAACCCCCTGACGATATAACGGCTCAATTGGATGTTGACGATACAGGAATCGGCATTTCCGATAATACCGATCCTCGTATGCCAACGGCCATAGATCAGCCTGTGATCCTGTTCATCAAGCTCCATCGCCCACACGGCACAGCCCGGGACGCCACTGTTCCGCTTTGATGCAAGGGCGGTCTTTCCCTGTTCAAGTTCAGTTGTCCCATTCCAACCATCAGGTGTCGAATAGGTACCCTCTCGGAAAGAATCACAGTGCTCTTTCGATAGGACCTTTTTTTTCATTAGCCAGGAGATGACAGTCGAGATCACCGACTCACTGGCATTTTCATTATCGGTTCTGGTGATCGTCAAGCGTGTCGCGTATTGTCTATCCTCATCTACGATCGCGTTTACCAGCTGAAGCTGCTGTGCGGCTATACCCGCATCAAGGACGGTTGAATCTAATCCGGCTGTCTCCAGCACAGCTGTTGCTTTCTTTTCCGTTCCATACGAAGCCTCCGCCTTGCCAGGACAGAGGGTGAGCGGCGGTTGCCCTTTCCGCCCCCAATTCCTTCAATTCTTTAAAATGAGATCTACGATACTGTAGGTGGTATCCCCTCCCATTATTCCCGCCGCCTGCTGAAGGCACTCTTGAAAATAAGCTGCATCTTCCCTACTCCGGAAAGCCATGATCGGTTTCGAACTTTCCGGACCGTTTGCCATAATCGAAAACACAGTCTCGTCTGCCGAGTTGATCTTGTTTTCCGTGTCGTTGCGTTCTTTTCCAGACATAACGGAATTCTCCTTTTTCTCATCTGAACTTACAGAATCGGTCTCATGTCCGCATGAGACTTTTGCGGGGCATTTGGGCGACTCTTCATGAACTTTTTCCTGCTCCGCGTACCACTCATTGAAACTGGCGACGATCTCAGAGCGCCGACCGCGTACACTCTTGACAACCTCGTCACTGCCGTCTGCCGGGGCGTAGGTGAAAAGAAACCTACCGTGAGACGTCTGGTGCCTTGTCAAGCGCCCATGTTCAAGCACGCATAGAGCCTCAGATTCCTGTGGAGCAGGAGGTTGCTTTTGTGCCTCCCGTCCGCTCATTTCGCTTTCAGGCAGCCTTTCACTTTGCTTTCGATTCTTTGCCTTATTGCTCATATGGCGGTTTTCCTTTTCAAGCTTCCGGCGCTGCTCTCGATTCAGCTTCACCTCCGGATCTACTCCCTGCTCCTTGGCAACGGACCGCATGTCGTATCCGGCAGCGGACGCGGCAGCGAAAAACTGCTTGAACGCCACGGGTCGATTGGTTCCAAGCTGCAACGTCTTGAATTGCCCATTTGAATCCTTGATGCTCGCCATATATGAACCCTTTTGTTCAAACAGGCAGGCTTTTTGTCGATCACCGGTCACAAACCGCTTTCCATACATAAAGCTCCTTTCCTATAATCGGATAGTACCAATATACCATAGTGCAATATATCGTTAACGAAAAAGGAGCCCGCTCGCCCGAACTCCTTTTTGAATCGATTCTTTCTTCAGAGCCTTACTTGTCGTAGAGGGCCCACTCTTTACGGACGTCGCGTTCAGCCTGACGCATAAGGCGTTCGGCGCGGCGCTTTGCTTCGCGCTCGCGACACGCCTTAACTTCGGGAAGCATAAACTCCTGGTAGTACATGAAACATGCAAGGCAGATCTCGGCCGTTCCCAGAAGAAGTAGAAGTACATTCATCTCGAAAAACAGGAAACTACCCACTCTGATCTCGCAGACAAGCGTCATGCATCCAAACATGAATACGATAACGTCATTCATGATGCGGATCTTCTCAATATGCGTATACGTTCTCGGGGCGCGATGCTTACCGTTCATCATGGGTTCCTTTCTCCCGTTCGCTTAACGTAAGGTTAGTATACCATAGTATCCTAGTACTATTGCAGAAAAAGTTGAAAATCATACTTGATAACTCTCCGCAACAAACCTTGAACGTCACGAGCAAGCGATGCGAACGGCGATTTGCTTACAATACGCTATTCATGCGGTGCCTGACGGCACCTATGATCCGCTCCCTGCGGTCGCTGATTGATTTCTAAAAAAAGGGGATGCATTTCTGCTTCCCCTTCACAAGCTAGGTCAAATATGTACGTAGTGAAACGCACCAACTTCACCCTACCGCGCCGCATCCTAGCTAATCGAACCGTCTTCGAGAACAAACCCGATCGGTTTGCGCAAGGAGTTGTCTACGATGATATTCGGGTAGTGTCGGATATCGTTGTAGACACTCACAGCAAGATTATCGATCGCCCACTTGACCAAAACCGGTTCATATCCATTCAGCTCGCAGAAAGCTTCCCGCGCTAACTTGCTCTCAAAAGCAACCGCGCAATAGTGCTTCCCATCGCCATCTAAATCCTTGACAGCGAAAAAAGTCTTCTGTGCCATGCTGTCTCTTTACTCCAATCTATCAAGCGCCAGACACCAGATACTTTAGCGCCGGACACTTGACATCTAATTACGCGATGATCCGCTCCTCAAGGTTTTTGCGCATCTCGACACTGAACAACTTGAGCGCTTCCTCCGCATCCCCGCCGTTCTCAAGATACTCGATCGACAGGTTATCCCTAGCGACAACCATGAGATCGTCGAGCAGGATAGAAATCAGCTCCTCACGACTCACGGAATCTGGGGTGAAGTCATCGAACATGGTTTCCAAAAAAATGCACTTATCGGACATGGAATAACCCTTTCTGTAAACCGCCTAACGTAAGGCTATCGTACCACAATACCGTAGTATGACCAACGAGAATAAAAAATAGTTTAAACAAAAATGGCGACCGTCACCGATCGCCATTCAAAATCTTTATTTTACGGACTCTGCTGCATTTGCAAACAGCTAGGAAATGTCATATTCGCCCTGTGCGATGCTTCCCGCGGGGACATGGATACGTATCTCGCACTTTAAGAACTTTCGCCGATCACGTGTCCACTCACCTACTATAGGAAACTCGTGGGTTTCACGGATGACCACATATTGATCGACTACTTCGACTCTCGCATCATCGGCTTCCGCATCCTCATACACCACCGTTCCATCGGCAGGGTAGCTCTTTCTACGATAGCCTCCATCATCCTGTCTCATCATCACGACGTACTCATCCTGTTCCGTGAGGTAGCCGAAGGAGAGCGCCGCCTTGCCGTCGAGGTGAGATCCGGTCTTGAGCGAAGCCAGGGAATGGCTCTCAGCGACCTCGGAATCTTCGCTGAGCAATTTGATACTCGTAGGAACAGCTGCATGCCATAAAGCAAAGCCGGCCAATCCTATGATGACAGTCAGGGCGACAGACAGACCGAATCGCCTTGGGAATGACTTGTACTTCACCGCATCGTCACTCAACACGTAAATCACCCAAGCCAAAATAACTACGAAATATATGGCTTTAATCCAATTGGCCATATCAACCTTCCTTTCCTTTCGCTAAACGCCGCAAACCTCATATCCTGTGGATCGCAGGATATTAACGATTTCTTCGAAAGTCTCCGAATCGGAGCATGAAATCTTTCTTCCAACTGCATCGGCATAACACGTTTTCGTAGCATCGACGATGCCCTTGCCGTCCTCATGGCTCCTGACTGCCCGCCATTCACTTCGGAGCATCTTCGTGCTTAAACCGGCTTCGATCATTTCATACATCAACTCGTCGCCACGGGAAGGATCGATTTTTGCAATCTTGCGCACGAGGTTAAGATTTAGCTCAGACAGATGTTTTCCATCTTCGAGACTCGGTACACCTGTTTTTCCGCTAGACCACTCATGATAGAAATCGCCGGCACTTTTGCGCTGCCACAACAAGGTCTCCGTTACGCCGCATCGTGCCGCCTCGTCTTTAAGCCAAGCGGAAAATGAACTGTATTCCGGTTTATACAGCTCGTTTTCCGACACGTCCCTCATCAGTAGATAAACCGGCACCCATGACCGACCTCCTTGCCTGAAAAGACTCGCAAGCTCGTCATGAATAGAGGAAGTGCAGGATTCCTCTGATCCGACGGACATCCGTTTCAGGTCCTCACGATATTTCAGCTCGAACCGGATCCAGCTGTCAGATGGAATAGAGGTGACCCGTTCGAGCTGACAGGCGATTTCCCTCCCGATGGCTTCCTTTCCCGTCAGAAGATCTTCAATCTCGGCAACAGAAACGCCCAGCTCTACCGCAAACTCCCCAATGGACATTCCGTTGCCATCGATCCACTCCTGTAGATACTCACCGGGCGCGACCGCAAAATTCGTTCCCATCACTACATCCTTTCTTGTTTACGCGTAGGTATAGTATACCATAGTACAGTAGTATCGGCTCGCGCCATAAAAAGAGCACCGGCCATCGATTGCTAAATCCAATTACAGCAGCACTTACTTAGAAATGGGACGACCGTTCCGATCGTCCCGCAACAGAAGCCTAATCAAAATGGTGAAAATCATGCTCAATATTCAGCGCGTTGAGCAAATTGACTAAAGCATCATTGTATCCGTTGACGTAACCGGATACGTACGGACTTAATCCGTCGCAGTCGAGGGCGACATTGGCGTTGAGCAGCCGCTCCACGGCTTTCCAGACTGTATTTTCGGTAAACATATCAGTTCCTTTCTCTGCGCTTAACGTGTTTAAAGTATACCACAATATCACGGTACTACTGCTCTAAATATTAGACGCTCAGCTTGTCTGCTAACAACTCGATGACCATCTATGAAAGAAACGGAACCGCCTTACCCTTCCCATAATGGAGACCAGAGGGTTTGGCGGCTTCGATAGGCAACACGATCCATGATCGATCTTCTTTATGTTCCTCCAGTCTCTATTGCTTTATTCCGCGGTCACGCGAAGCGTGAGCCGTCGGCTGGGCTCTTTCGGAGTAAGTCGGCGAGTTTTCGACAATTTCAATGGCGCGGAGAGTCCCTGGGTGAGGCTCGTAGCGCTGTTGGATTTGTCGGAAACTCGCCCCCTGTCCGCGATAGCGGACTCATTAAAAAGTATCGGATTTGCCGATACGGATTTTTCAAAACCTCGAAATAGGGGAAACCGCTCAATTCGGACGGTTTCCCCTATACTCTAAAACCCTAGGCAACGCCTTTTCCTAAACGATCGGCAAGCTCGCTATAGGTGCCTTTCCAAGAAAACCCGAAATCGGTTAGACCGATAAAGACCAACGGATCGGCCGCGTTTCCTGATTCGTCAAGCGGTTGAGCAATACCAACGCCCAGCCTTTTCGATGCTTCCAGAGTCGCATATACAAAACTCGGATTGGTATTTGCAGGCTCGACCGCATCATCGGCAAATGCCCTTGCAAGATGCTCCGGATTGTCGAAATCCTCAATTTCAACCGTACCGTCCTCATACTCCCATCGAAACCAGCTGCCAGACTCTACATACGGCTTCAGGTCTACAAGCAAATCCTCCGTAGCGAGAGGATGTTTTTCGTATGGCAGATACAATCCCACAAGGCTATCGCCCTCAAAAGTCGGCTCAAAACCATGGCTACACATCAGCTCCCGAAATGACCCATCGAAGCCAAGTTTCCGAAGAATATCATTGTAGCGGGCCCAGTCAATCTTGACAGTTCCCTCTCCGCCCATAAAGCATCCCATTACATTTCCTTTCTCTTGTGGATCGCTTACAGCTACTAGTATAGCATAATACCGTAGTACTACGTTTAGAAATCCTTCCCGTCCATTAGTTCGTTTTGAATCTGCCGTTTACGCTTGCCAACCAATTGGCGAACACTCTCAGGCATATTTAAAAATTGACGGGAAATTCCGAAAAACTCCGCCATGATCACAGCCGCGAACGCATTTGCATCAACCTCGAGCGGCTGGGCGTTATACTCGTCAATATCCAACTGATCGCTTGTATGGTAATCGTGCAAACTCCGATCGTTTTCCAGCTGATACGCATGACGAAGCTCATGCGCTATCGCGAAGAACAATTCAGGCGTCACACCTATGTCATTTCTGATCAGTACGCCATCAGGTGTCAAAGCGGCAATTTGCGTATCAGTCCGTAGTCGGTCGATTGACACAAAGCGGATCGCGGGCATCTCAATCTGCAAAATCGTACAGATCTCCCTCGCAAACTTCGAACATATTTGTTTTTTATCCATTGTCTACATTCTCCTTATGATACCATAATACCATAATCTTGAAGATAATGGAACCGCTGATCTATGGTACCGGAACGTGGATGATTCTCAACGGATTGGAATAAGATTCAGCAAGTGAAAAGCTTTGAAGCGTTCCGCGGCTCTTTCCATCCCAAAAGGCAATGACACCGCGATTTACATGCTTCGAAATATACTCATGCATCAAACGGTTCCGAATGTAACCTGCACGTTTTCCATAAGTGTCCCAATCAGCGGGAAACTCTTTGTAGGCATAATGCCGATCCGCTGCATATCGTTTTGCCAAGGCATCCGTACCGTATGCGCCACCAGAAACAATGATGATGTTCTTCCAGTTCCTTAAGAGGTGATCGCATTTCGTTACGAAAAACTCGTAATCAGAAAAGGAACGGGATCCGACCATTAGGCAGTAAAATGCTTCTGCATCTGACATATCGGCTCCCTTCTATCATAATATCAAACCAAATATACTACACTACCATAGTATTAAGAGGAAAAACTGGGCACTCCATCTAGGAACGCCCAGTTTCTAAAATTAAAGACTTGAAATAGCCCGAGAAATCGAAGACGAATCGCAAATAATCTTTGCACCACCTTCGATAAGCATATTGCATCCACGCGATTCAGGAGCGAAAAATCCTCCTGGACATGCCCATACTTCCCTACCAAGTTCCATTGCACATTCGGCCGTGGAGAAAACGCCCGATGGGAACCCTGCTTCCACAACCACCATCATTTGTGACAGCGCAGCGATAACCTTCCGACGCCTGGCAAAACCTGCCCTCGTAGGTCCTTTGCCCCAAGGAGAAATGGAAACAATCGCTCCACCAGTTTCGACCGTCAACTCAAACATGTCGACATTCGAACTTGGATAATCTACATCTGCTCCTGTGCCAACCACCGCAATATGAAGACCTCCGTTTTCAAGAACAGTCCTTGCAGCAACGCTCTCACAACCAACAGCACCACCCGTGATAACGGGAACAAAAGCAGCCAATGCTTCATTTGCAACAATCTTTGAAGCTTCCTCTCCATAGGGAGAAGACCTCCGAGTTCCCGTAACAGCTATAGACTTGGCACTCAACACACTCGGGTTGCCGATCACATAGAGTTTTTCAGGCGGCTCGTTCATGTCCTTCAAAGCAATCGGATACAACGGATTGTCAATCTCGATCTCATAACGCTCGAAGTCACTTGCGCTCATTTCGGGTTCCTTTCTCCCGTCCACTTAACATACCTATAGTATACCATAGTACCGTAGTATGGCTAACGAGAATGGCGATTTCTCCGAACCGATTTCCACTCAACCGAGAGCTAATACCCTTATCTCCCTGAGTTTTCTTTAATACCTTTCCCAGTGGATTATGGATGGTGCGCGTGGTCACGCGGAGCGTGAGCCATCGGCTGTTATCGTTACGACTAAGTAGGCAGGTTTTCGACAATTTCAATGGCGCGGAGAGTCCCTGGGTGAGGCTCGTAGCGCTGTTGAATTTGTCGGAAACCTGCCCCCTGTCCGCGTCAGCGGACTCTTTTGAAAATGGACAAATATAAGAGAATCATCCTAAACCGGCGGTTCCCTCATGTCGAAAATCTTTATGGTTGTAGCACCTAATGCAAAGTCTACCAATGGTCAAATTCGCAAACGCTTGCGAATTTGATGTCTGCTTACATTTAGCTACCTAACTGATATTTAGACATGGAAAAGGCTCCCGTCCAAAGGACAAGAGCCTTTTCCATAGGAGTAAAGATGCCTAGAGATATTTTAGCACAAACCGAACTTCTCCCATTCCTCCCCCCAGTCCAGCGCACCGTAAAGATCATTCCAAGCGAAGAGATTCACGTTCAGACGCTCTTTGTTGAAGAGTGGGCCGCACGCACGATCAACCAGACCCTTTTCACCCCAAAAGGCAATCGCGTCCTCGACATCCGACTCGTCCAACCCGAGCAGCTTAGCGATGTCGTGCTGACAATACGGGCAAAAATCTGCCTCGAAGCTCCACGCAGAAATGAATCCGAGGACAAGTCGGGCAATCAGGGATGAATCCGGATATACCTCACCAGCCCGCATGGCAGCCAAGGGAATCGGCGGGCAAGAAGCCTCATCGATATCAAATGCCACCTTAGCTTTTCTACCGGCAATGTTAGCTTCATAAATTCGATCGCACATCTCCAAATCAGGAATAAGATATGAACCCCTCCTGTAAACGAGTCTGCGATCAAGAAGCTCTTTAACCGAAGATTCCACTACAGCCCCGTCCATATGCAAGTACTCTGAAATGAACGTGGCATCATCTGGAATCGGCCCCTTGTCACTGGCAATCAACGACATGACATCGCGCATCTCATAAGTAGGGAGGCCTAGCGTTAGCGTCCATGTCGGAAATGAATATCCATCGCTGTTAAGGAGCTCTTCCATAACCTCTTCGTCAGTCATTTTTTTTCCTTCAATTCAGTCAATTAGGCTTCTAACATCTGCGCGGCAGGCTCATTGAACTCTGCTATGCACTTGCAGATGCCGCTCGCACTGTACAGTTTCCCGAGGGCCTTATCGTAGCCATAGTCCTCTTTCAAACCCTCGAAGATCTTCCCGGCCTCCATTCTCGCATGGGCGGCATCGGTGGCCGCCACCGCCGTCACGTAATTCTTGTTTCCCATTTTCCCGGGAACGGTGTAACCGACCTCGAATCGATACAGCATCATTCTTATTCCCTTCTCTCGTGGTGCCGTAATATCAATATACCACAGTAGCATACTAAGTGATCGCTCAATCGAAAACACATTGTCATACAAGGGGAAAAATTACTAAAATTTTCGATGATACTAAAGTTGAATCGTGCTATAGTCTTATTGTCGCTTAACGAGGAGGCACCACCTGATTCCTTTCCAGGTGGTGCCTCCGCCTTTTTATAGCCAGATAATCAAATATGTCTTCCGAAGGCTTTGCGCTTTACATAGAGCGTTCGTCATCGTTGTAGGCGGAAAACATCATGTCCTTTTCCGCCATCCAGCCGATGCGGACTGCACCTCTCTTGCCGTCTCGACAGATCGAAAGGAGGTGAAACCTATGGGTAACAGCGACAAGGACTTCGAGAAGTCAAACCAATGCGCGTTTGACGCCTACTGCAAAGTAATCCTCAGAAATGAGGCGAGGGACGCATACGACCAGCGTAAACGCAAACTGAAACGCGAACAGCTCTTCGGAGAGATGTCGCCTGAAGAGCTGAACAAGCTCATCACGACAGACCGGTATTTCCAATTCGAACGGGATATCGTGGAAGACGGTTTGCATTTCATTGTGTGCGACCAGGGCGTATACGATGCGCTCATGACCCTTCCCGGGGCAAAAAGAAAGATCATCCTTCTATCCTACTTCGGAGAGATGAACGACCGCGAAATCGGCGACGCGCTCGGCACCGGACGCGCCAATGTCCAATACCATCGCTCACGTGCGCTCGCAATGATGCGAAAAACGCTCGAACAGGAAAGTGAGGAATACTGATGAGCAAGCGAAAAAACAAACTCGTTCCATTCGAAACCATCGTCCTCGCAACGCAGGGCGACCCACAGGCATTAGAACAGGTTATACGACATTACAGACCGTACATACTTTCACTCTGCCGCCGGGAATACATTGCGGAAAACGGCAACGTCTCCATCGTATGCGACAACGAACTGAAACTGCGACTGGAAGCGAAGCTGATGGCAAAAATCCTGCTGTTCGATATCAGAGAGAGGACATACAAAACGTAACACGTAAACCAAAATCGAAACACGACTCTTAAAACCTAAAGATAGCAGGGGAGACCGCGAACCGGTCTCCCCTTGGTTACGTTGTACAACCTGATCCCGCTGTGGTATAATACTACCATACAATAATACAGTCACGGAGGCAATCCAATGGAGAACAATACCAAAACGCTCGCTTTGGAAGACGATCCTAAAATTCCTGAAATGCCGAAAAGCGAGGATGAGCAACGTAGGCAAAATGAAGACTATGCCAGAAATCTCGGACTTGATGTGATCGACCCGATAGGGGACTGAATCGCGGAACAGCCGACTGGACATGGTAAGGGCTGATAGTGGATAACCGCTATCAGCCCTTTCGTCTACCTATCTTGCCTGAAGGCGGGCAATCAACGCCTCCTGCAGGACTTTGGAAAAATTGATTCCGCGTTCCTCACATGATGCATTCAGCCACCCAGGAATCGTCAATGTCTTCTTTACCGACTTCTCCCCATATTTCCGCTCGAATGCCTTGAGATCGATGTCGACCATATTGACGATCGCCCCCTCTTCCTCCGCAATGACATCCTCAATGGAGGAAGCCACCGGAAGAACATTGCCTTCCTTCAATTCATTGAAGAGATACTGTCCACATGCCTCCTGGGCCATTGTAAACGCATCTGCAAAATCATTTCCGTAAGTCGCCAAATCATTCAGATCTGGAAAAATAACCGAATAGCGACCGTCCGCTTCTTTATAGAACACCGCCGGATAGATATAGCACATACCGTTTCCTCCTTAATCAAAAACTACTTCAGCCCCGCCTGCCTCAGCACGGAAATCGCGACCCTCAACGGAATGTCGCCGCCATGCCTCGGTATCGTGACCTTCCCTTTCTTCAACGGATGCCGGTACTGGTAGTGCGATCCTTTCACATCACACCGAATCCAGCCATCCGCGACAATCAGCCTTTCAAGCTCCCGAAACCTCATCTTCCGTTTACCCTTTCTCTAATTATAGCACGTGTAATACGTGGTGTAAATACCATACTACTACGGTACGAAACTACTACCGATAACACCGATCTTTTGCAAGGCTGGACGCTTTTTGCGCGTCCTGCCTGCTGGTTTGTGATATATCATTTTCTGTGCATTCCGACTACGGGTTACTGGTATCTCGGTAGCATAGTACCGTAATGCTATTCAGATTTAAGAGTCTTCACGAACTTCGCCACAATACTCTGGCTGGATTCCGCCATGTCATCGAGGAGTTTTGACGCCTCCACCTTGTCGAGCCTGCCGACCTCGATCACCGTGTCGGCCGCCCTAGAATATGCGTCGAGCGCGGATTCGATTGCGAACTTGGCTCTCGCAATAGCTCCGGTCAGCTCCCTGTTCTCGATCGCCTCAGTCACTTGGCGTTTGGCGGCATCGATCTGTTTCCGTGCGACGTCTGCAACGGCTTTCGCCGCCCTCTCCTTTTCCTCAAGTTCGGCACGTTCCTTTGCAAACTTGGCGTTCATCTCCTCTTCGGCTTTTCGTCGGGCCTCGGCAACCTGTCGATCTCTCTGTCCATTCAGTTCGTCGATCTGTTTAAGCAGTTCCGACTGCTTTTCGGCGGCGGCATCGAGTTTCTTCCGCTCCTCTTCAAGGGCAATACCGATTGCCTCTTTCTGCCGCTTCTGGTTGGATTTCTCGGCCTCTGCCGCCCGTTTCTCCAATACCTCGATCTGAGCAGCAACCTTGGCTTTCTCGGCAGTCAATTTCGCCATTTGAGTATCCTTTTGTTTCAGCTCGTCAGCGAACTTGGCTTCCGCCTCGGCTGCGTTCCTGTTTGCAAGCTCTTTAACGGCTGTGACCTTTTCCTTCTCCTGTCTCACCTCCTCCTGGAGCTTACGAAGCGCCATCTCTCCAGCTTTACGTTCCTCTGCAAATCTCGCACGCTCGTCTTCCGGAAGGTCAATCAAAGCCAAAGCCTGCGTGTAGCTCAAATTCGCAAGCGCTTGCGATTTCTCTGCCAACCCGTTCCGACCGTACTCCTGATAGATCTTCATGAAGTTGTTCGCCGTCCTCTGGCTGTAATCGACCCTTTCCTTAAGCCACGTTCCCCACGTGCCGCGCTTCACCATAGCTTTCGCCTCGGTCAGGCGCCGGCCGATCTCGATTGAGTTGAACAGGACGACCTGTTTCGTCTGTTCCGTAATCATCCGGATCTCTGAAACCAGCCTATCCTCCCTCGCAGCATCCTCGTCGGAGACATACTGGACTGTCTCCGCACTCTCCGCTTCAGTCATCATCGGAACGACATTTCCCCTTGCGATCACCTGAGCCTCGACCTCTACGTTTTTCTTCGCTCTTCCCATCTTGTTTTCCTCCTATTTTTAAATGATTTAGGCTGAACAGCTTGTCTGTTCTGCTGTGCCTATACCGGGCATGAATGCAACGTAGTGGAGCGAGGGCGCGAATCAAGGGCGAAGTCTTTCTGCCAGTTTTTACGGAGCATGCGGAGGAAAAAGTTGCAGAAAGATGCGCAGGCACCCTTGATGGTCAAGCGCAGGAGCGGCATAGAATGCCAATGCCTCGGATAGGCCCAGTTCCCGATCCCAGAGGGAACTTTCCTTTTTTCCAAAAAGGCCGGCGCCGATTGAGCCCGACATAATTCAGGCGATACTAGCGTACTGTGGTATCAAGATGAGGACTTGCATTTTCTTTAAGCGACACGTAAATGTCTGCGAAAAGAAAAATAAAAAAGGAGGAGATGTATAGAATGAACAACATTGAAAGATATGATGATACTATTAAATATGCTATTATGAATATAGTAGATGCGGTAAATAAAATCGAATCAATGAAAACAAATGAATATTTAGCGATGCATCCATATGCCATCACCCATAGCCAGGATGGATATTACCGTACATATCTTCCAGGGGAAAAAGGAAAAAGAAGACAAATTAAAAAGAAAGCGAGGGATGATCTTGAAAAGACAGTAATAGATTATTGGATGAAACATTCAAAACTATCTTTCAAAGAAAGATTTAAGATTTGGGCCGAACGGCAAAAACTAAAAGGTGTTAGTGATAACACTTTATACAGATATAAAACTGAATATGCGCGATTTTTGAAAGGGCATGATATCGAAAATAGGGATATAAGAACCATTGACGAAGAATATCTCGAATTATATTTCAACAAGATACTTGAAGAAAATAGCGTGCGGTATCAAACGTTAAAAGAGCTACTTGGCTACTTCAGAGGGACGTTCGATAAATCCATTAGAGACGGGATAATCGAAAACAACCCATGTTTAAAAATTGATTATCCTCTCTTGAAAAGCAAATGCAGACAGCCGATTATCAAAACTGCTGAAGAACGAACGTTCTCTCAAATTGAAAAAAACAAACTGATGAATTCTTTAAAAGAAAAGCTAAAAAAATATCCTGATGATGTTCGACCATATGCAATCGAACTCGCACTTTATACAGGAATGCGTGTAGGTGAACTTTCGGGATTGATGTGGGAGGACATAGATGAAACCAGACAGTGCATCAACATCCAGCACAGTGAAAAATATAACGCATTGAAAAAAACTTTTTTCGTCTCAACTCCTAAAAACGGAAAAACACGTGTCTTCCCGCTTACAGCTGAGATCGCCGCGCTTCTAAAAAATGTCAGAGAGGTAGAATCAAAATATGGTTATCTAACTGAATTTGTATTTTCTGGACCCAACGGCAGAATTCATAAAATGGATATTTCGAGATATATGATCGCCCGCACATCTGGTGACGGATTCACAAACCCAAAAAGCATACACACCGCGAGAAGAACCTTAAATTCCGAATTGATTGCCTCTGGCGCCCCAAGAGCTATGTGCTGTGCACTGATAGGAAACACCGAACTGGTAAATGAAACCTTCTACACATACGATGTTTCCACTAAAGACTATAAGCTGGAAATGGTTTCAAAAATAAATCAGCGGACCATCAATAATAATGACAACACCGATGTTGAAAAACTATCGAGTAATCAAGAGTAATCAAGTTTGTTCGGAAAAATATTTCCTTGAAACCCTTATAAATCAAGGGTTTCAAGGAAATATGCCATTATCGATTGCCGGGACAAGCTACCCGACGCTGGCGCTACAAAGCCCGTAAATCAAGGGTTCAAAGGGCTGGGTAATCAAAAGTAATCAAGAAAGTAATCAAAAAAGGAGGAAAACACCGTATCTACTGTAAATACCAGAGCCTGATGATACTCAAATACCCAACGAACCCGAAATCAGTGTGATACCATGAAAAACGAAAGGGGCCTTGCGGCCCCGGTAAGCTGAAAAAGTCCCAAAGTTTTGGCGAACGGACGGACTCTTTCGGAAAGTGAGCTTCTTTGAGAACTCTCAACGAGGTTCAAAGGCGGCTCTGTTGATTCGAATTATACCACACTCGATAGGACCAAACCTCCTTTCCGAAAGTTCGAAAGACCTAAAAGGAGGTTCTACATATGCCACACAAAATGATGAATCCGCAGATAGCATACGTGCTTCACGACAACAGGCTGTCGATTGAGGCACGTATGCTATACGCATACCTCTGCTCATTCGATGATGGTGTACCGCCTTCGACCTATCAGATGATCAGGCAGCTCGGCATCGGCAAGACGCGATTCTATCGATATCGAAACGAGCTCGAAGCGTTTGGACTCATCGAGGTCGAGAACAAGATCACGTCCGGCGGCGGGGTCGCAAAGTACTCTTTCCCTGACAAACCGGTGCCGACTGCAGAAGCCGAGGAGATTCTAATCACCCGCCTGATCAACAATAACAACAAAGCGATGAATTTTAAAAAGGAAAGGAATGATGGAAATGCAGGGAAACGCAACTGAAATCGATGAGCGCAACCTTTTGCAGCTCGATGCGCTGCTCTCCCACGGATATGGACTCTCGCCGCAGCTCGTGATGAGATCAAAGGGCCTATCCATCGAGGCGAAGGCACTCTACGGATACCTGAGCTCATTTGCCGGCGCGGGGGACACGGCTTTCCCATCAACTTCCCGCATTCTCGAAGAGCTTGATATTAGCAAGAACCGTTTCTACAAGATCCGCAAGGAACTGGTCTCATGGGGCTTCATTTCGATTGAGACCACGGCGACCTCTGCGGGGTTAAGGACTGTCTACACGCTGCCGCAGAACCCGATCGCCATCAAGACGGAAATCGACGAGATTGCAAACCGACGCAATGAAATCAAGAGCAGCTTGGTGGCGAATCTCCATAACGAGGACATGGTGAGTCATAAGGGGGATTCTGAGTCTGAGCGTCTTCAGCAATCAGCAGGTAACGAGCCTTGTCGTCAATCTGAAGCCAAGGCTCAAAACAGGGGCTCCAATCTGAAGCCATGTCTTCAATCTGAAGACGAGGGTTGTCTTCAATCTGGCGACAAGCTATATATAGATACTAATATCAATCCAAAAGTATCAATAGATAGATCTGCCGCCCATCCTTCCGCTGATGAAGGTCCAAGCGACTGGAAAGTCACCGAGGGAATGACTGATCCGACTCAACGAGATGACGGCGAGCCGGATCGCAATGCGAATAGACGGGACGCGTTAGATGCGGTGCCTGACGGCACCTATGATCCGCTCCCTACGGTCGCTGATGGATATACCCTTTCAAATTCCGAATTCGAGGCTTTCAACCGCCTCTGTTCCCTGTCCATCAAGACGGTAAGGGGAGCCGTTCGGAACGAGGCAGCAAAACAATATGCCAAGCGAATCGGGGAAGGATACTCTCCCGCCGCCATCGAAAAGGCCTATATCGACTATGCGGAAGCCTATCGGCAGAACAACCCTTCACCGAGGTTTGCGAAGCAACTGTCAGATTGGTTCGTCAAAAGCGATGGTTTCGCGTATTTCGCCAAGAAACCTGTAATTCGAACAACGACAGCCACCAAGGCTACAAGTGGTCAAGATTCGGATCTCAGGGCCGCAACGGAGGCAAAGAACGATCGGCTGACACTTGCCGCGACCGATCCGACCTTCAGGGATCTTGAGGCAGCCGTTTCGAAGGCACGGTCACTCTGGGGACATGCCTGCATGACGTCTGACGTGGAGAAAGCAAGCCGCCTCAAGGAGGAGTGGAGCAAGGCAACGGAACGGGCCAACGAGTATTACGAAACCCATTGCACATCAGCGGTCGCGACAGCTTAGACGATCTGAAAACACGGGGGAACGGAAAAATGCCACGTTCCCCCGACCGTGCAAGATGTGAAGTGGTAGAATCTTACAAAAGATTTCTCAAGACCCTACCAAAGAAAGGAGAAATCATATGAGCAGCAATTACCAGCAGAAAAAAATGATGAATGCCCTAGGCGCTATCGATACAAAGGGCAACATCGTCCTCGAGCAGTTCCAAGACGGCACGGCACTCCTCTTCCAGCCGGGCAACGCGCAGCCGTTTTGCGTGGCTACAGACTATGACCGCGCGACGGCCTCGTGGTCATACGGAAAGTACTTCAGCGATCTCGGATGCGACCATGAGGCTGCTGACCCTGAGATTATCGAGGACGCCAGCGTCAGATGGGTCAAGGAGGATATCCGGGAAAAGCTCAAAGCACAGGATATCGCACCGACAGAATTCAACGTGCAGTCCGTCATCATGGGCGATTCAAGGCTTTGGGAACGTCCTCTCGACAGGGAGTTCCGCGACAACATGATTGCAAGCGGCAACGACGATCTCGATGCACGCGTTTCCATTCTCAAGGAGAACGGGAACTTCAAGAATGTTGACACCGCAATGCCAGTGGAAAGTCTTGATGATCTGGAACAATATAGGTCTGATCGACTTACGGATAAGGTCACGTCACTTAAAGACAGTCTTGATGCACAATATAAGGCAGATGAGCGTGGTCGCGTTTTCGACCGTCCATGTCAAGTACTTGACGACGGTGATCTCGACGAACATTAAATAGAAAGGAGACAAAAATGACAAGCCGTGAAATGGTTCAAGGTGCCGCCGCACGCAATCAAAGAACTCTTGCTGATGCTATCGTGGCTACAAATCGTTTCAGGGAGCAAGACGCTCGCTTTAAGTCGCACGATGGAATGGACCTCGATCCATCGACACCTGAAATCGAATCGGGATATGAATTCAATCGGCGCTCCATCGAGGATGACCGTGCTGCTGATGACCGAAATTCCATTTCGGATCAAGATATTGATTCACGGCTGTAATATGAATTTCCAGATGTATGGTTTGCAGATTGCATAATCATTGCGTATTAGTACCGTAGGATGCAAAAGGCATCCAGAAGGGATGATTGATAATGGCAGATTTGGGAGAGGAAGCATACTCCTCACAAATGAAAGTCATCGCGACTTTCTTGCGGTTGCTTGAAGAGCTTATGCGTAATAAGCAGCAAGATCTCCGCTATGGCACCAAAACGCAAAGGCGCGGTATCTTTCGTCGAATGAAAGACTTCGTCGGAGGTGTCTTCAAAAAAGTCTATGATGGCACATTCGGCCGTCTGTCGCGTAATGGAAAAGATTATGGTCAACTTGACCTTAATGATCCGGCTGTTGCAAAGCTGTTTGCAGACACAATGAAGCAAATGGGCATGGATACGATGCATGAAGATAACAATCTTCTGTTCAGCACTTCCGATATTGCAAAAATCATGGCCTTTTCCAAGATGGTTGAACAAGAACTCGGTAAAAAAATCGAGCACGAAAACGATACCCCCGAAAAAGAGCAGTCCCAGGAACACGGACAAGACCATGAAAAGCAAGCCGATGCCCGAGATTGGTCTGACTATCCCGCAACACCCGAACAAATTGAGCTCACGGCTACCGTTCTGGCAGCCGATGAGGGTGTTTCGATCGATGAAATCAAGAAAGACTTTTCGGAAAACCCGTCAATCGGCGAATTGCAGATTGCTCTTGAAGCAAAAGGCCACGACACTATGGCAATCCAGCCCGATCTGAGGAACTACGCGACACCAGAACAACGAGCACAACTGGACATGCTCAAAGACAAGGGCGTTATCGGTGAAGATGAGCTTATGCAGCTTGGCAAGTATCCTTCTCAGGACAAGGCGAGCGAAGTGCTCGGAAACCATGCGGATGCCGTAAAAATGCTCGATTCCGATGAAATCTCAAATCGTGCGGAAGCAATTCGCAGTCACGATGGAATGGATCCAGATTCTCGCGCCAAACAGGTCGAATCCTGGAAGGAGGATCTTTCCGCGAAAGTCGGAAATGCCTTCGAGGCGTCTCGTGATGCAAATGGCCGACCGAATCTCAACAATTTCGCCCGTCAGTGCAATTTGCGCGGCATTGCCGTGCAGTTCGCCAATGATGGAGAGCTTCTATTCACGGATGCCAATCAGCATCACAAGCAGGTCCGCGCCGACAACCTCGATCCGAAATTCTCCCGTAACAGCGAGGCTTTCAACGGTCAGAAAATGTCGAAACCGTTGAAGCAAAAACAGGAAGAAATCATTAAGAGCACAGATCAGCGCAATCATGAGCGTTCACATGCCCACGACAGTCAGGATCACGGCGATGCGCATGGCTCCGAGAATAAGGCTAGGTAAGGTGATGCTCCTTGGCGTCCAATAAATCGAAAACTCCGGGTCCAATTCAGGTCGTGGTAGTTCTAATGTTGACCGTTCTTGCCTTCTACTTCGGCAATCGGTTCGGACAAGTCTTTGATTTCAACACCATGGAGATTACCGACGGGGCGCTCGTGACGGTCAATTCGATCGTCGCGGCGCCTGCCGCTATCTCAACGGCATCCGTTCCCATGCTGTATGCAATCGGACTCGCCATCACGGTTCTCATCGTCTGGCTCTATACATTCATGTATGCCGGCAACTATCGCTATGGAGAGGAAGCCGGTTCTGCGAAATGGGGCACCCTTAAAGAAGGAGTCGCCTTCAAGGATCAAACGGATCCGTCCAACAATCTTCTCTTCACGAAAAATTATGGCCTTGCCCTGAAAAAACCAAAGTTCGACCTCGAACATGACCGAAACCTCAATGTCATGGTCATCGGCGGTTCCGGCTCTGGCAAGACCCGTAACTATGTAAAACCTAATCTCATGCAGCTTAATGCAAGCTACTTTCTGACCGATCCGAAAGGAACATCCCTTCCAGAGTGCGGATATCTTTTCAGGGACAACGGTTACCGCATCAGGGCGTTCAACACCATTGAATTTAATAAATCGATGCACTACAACCCGCTTAAATACGTTAAGACAGACGCAGATATCCTTTCTTTCGTCAACTGCCTGATCTCGAATACCAATGGAGATAAACAGTCCGGCGGAGATCCGTTCTGGGAAAATTCGGAACGTCTGCTCTATACCGCGCTCATCGCCTTGCTGAGAGACTGGTTCCCACCGGAAGATTACTCGTTGGACGGGTTGTTGACACTTCTTTCCATGGCAGAAGCCAAGGAAAACGATGAGAATTTCAAATCTCCGCTCGACATGATCTTCGATGAGATCGAGACGGGCAAAGTTTACGAAAGAAACCCGTTCTACCAAGGCCCGTCGACCTCAAGCTCCTATGCCGACGCGGAATCAGACCGAATGGCAATCAGCGAGAACACGACCGACGAGTTCACTTGGCAGTCAAGCCTCATGGAACGCAACAATGACGGCCTGTCTCCTGCACGTGAAGGTGGATTGACGTCCGATCAGGATTTCGCATTGGCAAACTATAAGATGTTCAAAGTAGCCGCCGGCAAGACGCTGAAGTCCATCATCATCAGTTGCAACGTGCGCATGGCCCCGATGCGAATCGAGCAGGTGCGCGAACTGTTGAAATACGATGAGATGAATCTTGACGAGATGGGAGATCCCGGGCAACGCACTGCTATCTTCGCCATCATGTCGGATACTGATAAAACCTTCTCGTTCCTGCACGCAATCATGATGTGGCAATCGATTGATATCTTGTGCCGCCGTGCGCTCGAGAAATACAACGGCAAATTGCCGACCATGGTCAATTTCATCTTCGACGAGTTTGCAAATATCGGCACGATTCCCGATATCGAGCAGACGATCGCCGTTACTCGTTCTCGTAACATCGGCATCTCGATCATCCTCCAGTCTGTCGCACAGCTGGAAAGCCGCTATGATAAAAAGGCAAAGACGATTATCGATTGTTGCGATACCACTCTCTTCCTAGGTGGCAAGTCGAATTCCACCAACAAGGAAATCTCCGAGATGATCGGCAAGCAGACGATTAACCAGAAGACATTCGGCGAGACGCGCGGACAGTCCGGTTCCAGCTCGAAAAACATTCAGATCCAAGGTCGCGACTTGATCGACGCCGCTGAGATCGGCAAGATGAATCGCCGCGAGGCAATCCTGCTCATCGCCGGTACAAATCCGCTTAAAGATCTGAAATACCCGGTCGAGCAACACCCTAACTACATCTATCTCGACCCCGGTCGAAACAAGCCGGGTCAGGTCAAAAACCGCTGTCTGTATGATGAGCCGTTCGATATCCTGGAATACATGGACGAAATTAGGACAAAAGACGCTACCTACGCGTCATAACTCACGCGTTTGGTATACACTGAACCAGTGCAACCGACACGGGAAAAAGGAAAGGAATTGAATGGGTGGATAAACTTATAAGGATTTTTGCCCAGCCGATAGGTTTCGCCGGTACTGCTTTTGGCATTGCCGGCCTAATCTATCTCGGCATCTCGTTGGCAAGCGGTGGAAGGCGCCAGCCTGAAATCGTTAAAGCCATTGCAATGATCGCAGCTGGTTTTACAGTCGCGGCAGCAATGGCGCTGTATGGCTACACCGGGCATTAAGCTCATGAAATCTAAGAATATTTAAAGAAAGGAATTTAGCGTATGCTCTCTCAAATCATGACCAAAATCTCCGGAGGTGTCACCTTTCTCGGCGGCGTCCTCATCGTTTTCGGTCTTGTCAATCTCGGTATGACAATTAAAGACGGTATGCAAGGCGGTGGCGGCCAGCTCGCCGGCGCCATCGCCATGATCGTCGGCGGAGGTATCGTCATCGCAGCCTCCGTTTTTCTCGGCAGCCTGGACACCAGTTTCGCCGGCTAAAGGAGGAAATGCCCGATGCTTAGCGTTGCAATTCATAAGGATATCGCCGAATATCAACCGAAAGTCATCGGTAAGCTTACCGGCCGTACCCTTATCTCAATCACTGTCGCATTAGGGCTTTCCATTTCTGTCGCCGTTTATA
This sequence comes from Collinsella sp. AF39-11AT, assembly GCF_003474585.1. Classification (NCBI taxonomy): domain Bacteria; kingdom Bacillati; phylum Actinomycetota; class Coriobacteriia; order Coriobacteriales; family Coriobacteriaceae; genus Collinsella; species Collinsella sp. AF39-11AT. Next base: position 129,791 of record NZ_QROG01000003.1, read on the forward strand.
TGAATCTCGTTTTGAAGATCGATCCGACCGATCACCTTGAGTTCATCTATGCGGTTTCACTGCCCTGTTGGTGCTGTGGCTTTTGGAAGCCTCACGGGCTGCCATTCGAGCAATTTGCTCTCCTTTGGCTACAGCACCAGCTCTCCGATAATCGACTTTTTTACAAACCGTCAATGTTTAAGAGCGGGTTCGTGAAAACGCCGGATGAGATCACGCAAAGCAGGAAAGGAAAGCTTTATGACAACTCAACCAGAAAGTTCCTTGATGGGACAAACGGGCTCGAAGCCTACAGCCCAAGGGCAGGTCGAGTCATCTATTAACGATACAATCAATTTTATCATGGCTAAGGTTGCCGCCGGCGAAATCGACGCCGCCACGGCAACCGAACTGATTGCTGCCGCCCGCAAGGATTATGAAAGCAACGTTCCGGTGACCGCATCTGCCCAACAGGCCGTGCAACCTCAACAATCTGCAAATACCTATCAAGCCAATCCTCAGACTGCATATGCTGTACCTGAGATGGAACCGGAACAAACTCCTGTTGATTATGGGCAATTCGCCACCCCGACGAACTATCCGCATACCTACGATGTCGAAGATTCCTCTGATGTCGATATGGATGCGCTGAGCGGGATTGCCGGCGATATGCTCGATAAACAGCCACGGAAAAAGCTTTCCCGTAAAGAAAGAAAAGCCAAGGCTAAGGAGATGAAAAAACTCCAAAAGGAGACGAATGCCAAGCTCAAGGCGAACGCAAAGAGCAATAAGTCCATTCAGAAACAACTAAAAGAGCGTGATAAGGAGCTCTCGAAAAAGAATGAATTTGCTCGCTACAAGCGAAAAACCGCAAAAGATGTCACTTCATTCATCGGATACAACCGCATGTATAAAGACGGTATATGTGAGGTCGAGGAGGGAATGTTCTCCTCCTGCATCTGTTTCGAGGACACTTCTTACCATTCTGTGCGCGAAGATGCCCAGAAAGCCGTATTTACGTCGATCTGCCGTCTCTACGACCAGTTCGGTGCAGACACGCTTGTACAATTCAATATCATCAACACCCCGCTTCTCAAGGAACAGATCGGTCATCGCAAGTTCTTCAATCCGAGCAGCCAGCTGAATGTAAACGCTGCAAACGACGCCGCCGTCTTCAATGAGATCTTGAACGAGAAGATGCGTCAGGGTGTTTCAAACATCCGGCGTAAGATGTATATCACCTTTTCAGTTTCCGCCGCCACGGTGGACGATGCCGTTCCGAAACTTACCCGTATCGAAAATCAGATCTCGCAGATTCTCACATCCATCGGTTCAAAGAGCCGTGTACTCGACGGTGCGGAACGACTGGCACTTCTGAATAGCCAGCTCAACCCGCTCAAGCCGTTTAATTTCGATTATCGACGGGATATCTCCGCCAGAATGGTGCAGACGACAAAGGATTGTATCGCACCGACGACACTCGATTTCAAGCCGGAGGGACTTGCCGACTGCTTCAAGACGGGTGATATGTGGGGTCAGGTTCTTGTTATCAAGAAGCTTGGTTCGGAACTAACCGACCAGGCGCTTTCCGATATCACCGAGCTCCCGATTCCGCTTAACGTCACTTGGTTCGCACAGCCTATGGATAAAGCGGCTGCCGTCGCTTTCACGCGACAGCGTTTGGCCTGGATTGATAAGGAGATCATCGAGGAACAGCGCTCTGCAGTTCAGAAAGGCTATGACTTTTCAATCCTTCCGCAGGAGCTCAAGTACTCTAAAGAGGAGACCGAAGACGTCATCGATAATCTTCAGAACAAAAATCAACGTCTTTATGTTTTCACGGGGCTTTTCTATACATACGCACCGACTAAGAAGCAACTGGATAACCAGGTGCTTTCCATCATCTCTGCCGCCCGCCAAAACTCTATCGAGGTAAGTACCTATGAATACCGCCAGCGCCAAGGTTTCAACTCTATCTTGCCGTTAGGTCACAACCACTGCGAGATTTCCCGCATGTCCACAACTGCCGAGGTCTCCATCCTCATGCCATTTGCAACAATGGAACTGGATGATAAGGGAGGCAACTATTACGGTCAGAACAAGCACTCTTCTAACCTGATTTTCTGTAACCGCAAGCTCCTCGCATCACCGATGGGTTTTGTTTGCGGCAAGACAGGTAGCGGCAAGGGCATGTCTGTAAAGACCGAGATGACCGGTACGATTCTCAGCAACCCGACAGATGAAATCTACATTATCGACCGTGCTGGAGAGTATACCGGTATCTCAAGTCGCTACGGTGGCGTAACATACAACTTCGCCGTCGATTCGGATACCTATCTGAACCCGTTCGATACCGTTTCCGTCGAAAGCCTCAGCCCTGATGCCCAGCTTGCCTTCAAGATCGATGCCATGCTTGCACAGGCCGGCGCCTCCGCCGCCGAAGCAGGACGAGACCTTGGAGAGGAAGACCAGTCGATCATCACGCGTTGTGTACAGGAGGCTTTCTTCGACGCGCGTCAACGCGGCGACCAGCCGCCCCTCCTTGAAGACTTCTACAATAAGCTGCTTGAACAACCTGAGCCGGAAGCAAAGACCATCGCATTGCGTTACGAGCGTTTCGTGACGGGCACCCAGTCCTTCTTCAACCATCAGAGCAACGTCGACTTCAAGTCTCGTATCGTGGATTTCAATTTGAAGGACCTGCCGGACTCGATGCTCGTCTTCGGCCTGATCAACGTCTGCGAGGCGGTTCGTAACCGCATGTACTTCAATGCGAAACGCGGAGTGCGTACATGGCTGTATGTCGAGGAGGTGCAGTCACTCTTCGCCTATCCGACTGTTCTGAACTACTTCTCCCGCTTCTCGAACGAGGGCCGAAAATTCGGACTTTTGCTGACATGTATCAGTCAGAACGCCGTCGCAATGTTGAAGAACAAAGCCGCTCAAAATCTTGTCCTGAATTCCGACTTCCTGCTCCTGCTTAAACAGTCACCGCTCGACCGCGCCGAATGGGTACGCCTGCTCGGTCTTTCCGAACAAGAGGAGGAGTTCATCGACGAATCTGTCGAGCCGGGCGATGGTTTGCTTATCGCCGGCGGTGCGCGTGTCCCGATTCGCGGTAAGTTCCCGTCCGGTAACGTACTCTATGATCTCTTCTCGACGAACCCGAATGAGGCAGCCGACAAGAAGCGCATGCAGGAATTTGCAGCACGCGAAAAATCCCGCCTTGGATAAAATTAGCTGAAAAGGAAAGGAGCTGACAAGATGAGAGCAGACGATTTCGTCACAGGTGATTCTGCAAGAGGAGCTGGTCAGAGTTCCCTTGTTGGCACAGAATCGACGAATGCAGTCAACACCGGTCTTGTCGGCTCCGCCGCTGCAATTGCCAAAAACATGGTTATCGGCGGCACTGAACTCGGTGATGTCGATAAGATGTACCAGGCTGGCAAATCGGCTGTAAAAGGATCCGTAAACGCCGCGCGTGCCGGTTCTGACCTTGTGAAAGATACCGTTGACACGGCAAAAACAACGGCCAAGGCCTTTAAAGCAGGGCTTAACGGCGAGGATATCGACCTTTCCGGAACGAAATCCCGTTCCGGAAAGAATCTAGCGAAGGGCGCGAAGAAAGCTGCCAAGGACGGTTTTCGAGCTGCAAAGCGTGCTGCCATCAAGGATTCCGAACTTGAGGATGTGGACAACCTTTATCAAGAAGCAAAAGGATTAAGCAAAGCGACTGTCAGCTCTGCAAAAGGTGCAGTCAGCAACACCCGTAAATCTTGGAAGATGCTAAAACGCTCAACCGCGCGAATTAAAGCCCTTTCGAGAAAACGGTTTACTGCCGGCGCCGGCAACAAGTTCAACCAGCAGATGTACAAATACATGCGTTCGGCTGCCTACCGTTCCGTTTCCACGAGCAGTGGAATCGTAAGCACCGTTAAGAACGCGATGTCTGTAATCTATTGGGACATTCGGCTCGCTCTTTCTAGTATCAGTTCTGCTATCGGTCTATTTTTAGGTTTTCTTGGAATCCTTCCCTTATTATTAGTAGTCTTTGTTCCGATTTTTTTCTTAATTTTCGGTACGATATCCGGAACCAAAGCAACAACTGTAGGATCGCTCACTGGTGATGAAGCCACAATTGCACAATATCTAATCGACAAAGGTGTCGATCGTACCCATATTGCCGCAATCATGGGCAATATGTTTCAGGAGTCTGGTTGCCGTCCTACTGCAATTAACCCCTCATCGGGAGCATATGGTATCTGCCAATGGCTCGGCGGCCGTAAGACCGGATTGGAAAACCTTGCCAAGCAAAAGGGGAAGGATATGTCCGATCTTTCCGTTCAGCTCGACTGGTTCTGGGATGAATTCGCTGAATCGTGTTCGGGTTGGAATAAAGCAAAGTATAAGGTTTTTTGTGCACAGTCCGATCTCAAACAATGTGTCTATCTTTTCAGAAGCCAGTTCGAGCGCTGCGGGGAGAGTGAAGCGGCCGATGCGAATCGTTTAGCACAGGCACAGCGTATCTACGATGCACTGGGAACCAGTAATGGAACTAACGGTATTGACGGAAATGGCCAGGATTTAAAAAAAGCCACCCGAAGGCAAAAAGATGTAGTCAATGCCGCAAATACGACTACGTCGCCAGGACAGGGATGGTGTGCCGCCTGGGTCACAAACGTCTTTCAAAACGCCGGCATCGGTTACTTTGGGGGAAACGCTTGCGACATGTGTCGTGCTTACTGCACCAGCACCAACGTTCGCGATTTAAAAGTTGGGATGATTATCGCTGACGTGTCACATCCCGGAACAGGCGACGCGGGTCGTCTTTATGGGCATGTCGGAATCTATATCGGCGATAATAAGGTCATCAGCAACGAGGGGCCTATTACCATCAAGAGCCTTCAAGAATTTGTCGGCTTTTATGGAAAAGGGACAGGATGTAAATGGGGATGGCTTGGCGGCGTCGATCTATCTAAATAAAAGGAAAGGAATAAAAGCATGCGAGACATTTGGTTTTTAATAACAGACCATAAGGGAATCGTGAAAGTTGCGGTACTTTTAATTGCCATTTTCTGCGCTATCTCGATTGGAATCGGTGTATATACAACCTCTGTTCAAACCCAAGAACAGCAAAAACAAGAGCAAAAGGCAAAGAAAAAGGAGCGCAAGAAGCAGATTAAAAAAAGTTCTGTCACGTTGACAAAAGCACAGCAGAAGATTGTCGATAAATATGACCAGTCGACTGCACAGTTCTCCGCTCTACTCTCTTCCAATATCTGGGCAACCTACAGTGGCACCGGACGTACGCTTTATTTTACCGAATCATCCATAATCATCGCCGACCCGGAAGCCAATCCGAACAAGGTTGAAAAGCCTTTTATCATCAAGGGTCTATCGACTGAAAAAGTCGATGTCGGCGAGATGGTGAACCTTACTCGCTATAACTGTGCCTATGAATCAGACGATGACAAAACGCATGTCCTGACCGTCGACAAAAACGATGACGGCACGTATTTCAAGATGTCTATCGACGTGGAAAACAATGGAACCAATGAGGAATATACGCGAACACAAGCAGCGGGTTCCTTTGATATCGACGGTATCGATGATGGTTTGAGTGAAATCCTAGGAAATGCGAAGGATACCATTGAAGATTATGTGCGTGAGCAGTGTGCGCTCTTCTATCCGACGGCTGTAAAAGCGAGCTGCAACGGGATCCTGACTGCAGATTTCAATGCTAACGAGTATCGTCTCGACTTTTCTTTGGAGGATTCAGACGAGCAACAGCTTACGGGAATAACCGTGATCTACCATTTGAGTAATCAAGAATGCGAATTGATGTAAAGGAGGAAAAATGAACGAGCTTGAAGACAATAAACCCAGTAAAACTAAAAACGGGAGCCTATGTCTTGCAAAAAGACTAGCTAAGATTCTCATAATTCTCCCTCTTCTTATTGCATTAGCGTTTCCTCAGCCTGCTCTCGCTGCAGATAGTACAGATGACTCCGGTTTCGATATTTGGGGTTCTGTTTCCGGATGGGTTGGTGATCGTCTTTCTGATGCAGGAGACGCCATTGCGCATGGAGCCGCACCATTCCTCGCAGGTTGGTCTGAAAGTCTGATCAACCTTTCAATCAACAATATAAAGACAACATCGACAAAATCCATTCTAGGGAAAAGCTTTTCCAACCTTCTAGGCAAAAAAACAGGAGGATTTTATACAACTGTCACCACTGTACATAAGAACTTTGTGGTCCCGGTGGCAGCATCAATTTTGAGTTTGGTAATGCTGATTCAATTGATAAAAATCTCTCAAAGAATTGATGGTTCAGCAACACTTCCGGCTATTAAGGACATTGTTTTTCTAATCGTCTATGCAACGATTTTCATTTGGCTAATTAAAAATTCGGTGGATATATGTGCGGCAGCATACGATACTTTTAACGATATTGTTAATGGTATCAGCCAAGTCAAGATTGACTCATTAGATGCTATTACCGTTTCGGAAAAAGTTGGGGATAGCCCAGGAGCAGCGGGAAGTCTTTTCGTTACCTCCCTCGCAATGCTGCTTGCAAGTTTTGTGGTAAAGGGGGCTGTATCTGTCATGTGCTACATGAGGGCAATCCAGCTTTACGTCTTCACAGCCTTTTCGCCTATTCCATTTGCGTTGCTTGGCTTTGATGAAACAAAGAATTATGGTATTAGCTTTTGCAAGAACTACCTAGGAATTTGTCTCTCCGGAGCAGTTATCATCTTGGCTTTAAGCGCGTTTCCGTCGTTGCTGTCAGGTTTCAGCGGTGGAGAGATCACGGGAATTAAGGGAGAAATGTGGGGATCATTATGCGCTGTTTTGGCTATGACACTGATTATCATTAAATCTGGAACCATTGCCCGCGATATTCTCGGTGGTTAGTATTAGGTGAAAACATTTATTAAGGAGGTGCAGTGCCATGGATGATGAAAGACAACAAGGGTCTTGGTGGGGAAACCTTGAGACAATTCACCCTGATGAAGACCATGAGGATTATATCGAAGAACAAAACGATGGCGAGAAGCGAAAAAAGCTCATTGCTGTCGTGGTTGTCTTCGGCGTCATTCTGGTGCTGTTCCTCGGCGGCGTGACTGCTTTTACCGTTTTTTCGAGTAATAAAGGAAACGGCTTAGACACAAAGAAAGAACAAACGCAAACTCAGAAGAAAGAGACCTCGACTGAGAATGCAAAGAAGAAAAAATCCACTGAAAAGAGTGCTGTCTCCGTCATGGTGACAGCTGACGGAGCTGCTGAGGATTCTAAGGCTTCCGTTTCGGTTTCCGAAAAGGGTAAGAACGGAAAGATTGTTGTCAAAGATATTTCCGTTGCAGTCAACGACGAAGTCAAGATCTGTACTCTGCCGAAAGGCAAGTATTTGCTGACCGTTGAGTCGGCACCGGACGGTTATGATAAACCAGCAAAAAGCACCAGTTTCACCGTCAAAGGTGACGGGAAAAAGGTGTCAGCTTTCGCCTTTTTAGCCAAACATGTCAATAAGACTGCTGAGAGCAGCAAGTCTGAAGATAATGCCGAAGTGACTCCGGCAGACGGGGCTTCGCAAAACCAGGACGCTTCTTCTGACGGTCAAAATCAGAACAATCAGGCAGAAAATTTTTCTGCCGGCACGGATAGTGGCGCTTCCTCTCCATCTTCTGGCAACGGACAGCCCTCTTCTGCTTCAACGTCCAGCCAGACTAAAACGATGACTATCCATCATCCCGCAGAGACGATTAGGATCGCGATCTGCGACACATGCGGGGCGGATATCACCGATGATATCGAAGGCCACAAGAAATCAACCGGCCATCCGTGGTACCACTACGATGCGAAAGTGGTCAAGGAAGCCTGGGATGAAACGGTGACCGTGAACTAGATGAAATTCGCAAGCGCTTGCGAATTTGAAAGAAAAAACAGGGCACCCGACCGAGGTGCCCTTTTCCGGTATCGAATGGTAGAATCTTACCAAGCATCAAGACGCAAGGAGGTACCCCGTATGAATGAAATGCAAGCTCACGGCCTTTTAATCTCTGTCGGATCGAAGCCGATTGAGGTTTGGATCGATAAGAATAACTCACTGGCCGAACTGCAGAACTTTGTCAACGGCAATGTTGATGTACTGAGCGTCCTTGGTAATGGGGTTGACCTGTGGGTCAATGAAGAAGGTTTAATCAACGGCAGCAAGCCCAATCGCGCCATCTATGCGACGAAGCATATGGAGGAAGTCGGATATCTCGATCAGCTGACGTTCGACCATCCGGTCAAGGAGGGGGAGCTCTATTCGCTGATCTGCGGTGATTTCGTCGCCTTCGGTGTCGACGAGGAAGGCGAAATCGCAAGCCTTCCTCAGGAGACGATCGATGAGCTGAAAGAGACCTTTGCGGACCCGTCCACCGGTTTCAAAGAGTATATCCACATTAAGTACGATATCGAACCGGAACGATATCAGCTTCAGAATGAGCCCGCCGCCGGCGACAAGCATGAGAAATCTACGAAGTCTCTCGCCGAAGTCGCTACAGAAGCCAGGGAGAGTTCATTAGTACTCAGCCAGGACGAGGGCAACCACGACGACAGCGGTAGCGATATCGGCAATTTGCGTCCATTCGACCGTGAGTATCCAATCGGCCACTAACCAGAGCTGTATGAATTGTTTTAAAGTAGTAAGGCGGTGAAACGATGGAATCCAATAAAGTCAAAGGCCTGATGTTCCCTGTCGGTGGGGAGGCACAGGCCTTTCTCGCCGACAGGGACAGACCGTATCGAGACATTCGCGAGGCAGTCCAGGGCGAATATGACGAACTCGGCGCCACGTTCGCCGATGTGGATATCTATGTAAATGCCGCCGGTGCAGACAGTTTGCTGCCAAACCGCGCCATCAACCCCGATGCCTTCATGGATGACTCGGGCTTCCTGTCTGAAAAGAGCCTGATCGTTGGGACAAACGACGGTAAGCCCTTCTCTCTCATTTTCGGCAATATCGTCGCCCTCTCACGTGATGAAACCGGTGAGCTTATCGATATGCCTGCCGATATCGAGACGGAACTGAAAGAGTCACTTAGCGATCCCCTGGACGGATATGATTTACGGTTTCGAGAGGCCTTCGGCAGATATCAGAACTGGGACCTAAGCCAAGCCCAGGCCGCCGAGATCGCCGGCTTGAGCCAACAGGCATTCTCCTATCATGTGAACAAGATCACGAATGCACAGGATACCCGAGGAAGGGGATTGAAACCCCTTCCCAAGGGATTCGACCGCCTCTATAGCGAGTATAAGAACGGAGACATCTCGGCAAGGTCCGCCGCGACGAAGCTCGGCATCACGCATCCGACGTTTCTCAAATATGTCAAGGAATGCGATGTCCGCCTGCATAAGGACGACCTCGTGCAAACCCACAATCCGCGGGGACTCACGGAACGCCATGCAGCGGCCACGGATGCGGCAAGGAATCTGAACCATGACCAGGACGCACCTGATTCGCCATTACGGGACAGATAGATGGCACAAACACGGGGACTCGCCGCTTCGGTGAGCCCCCGTGCCCTTCCACACGATACCTTTTGCAGATGACATGCCGTATCCGTCATCGATATATAGGCGAAACGCAGCCAAAGTGGTAGAATCTTACAAAACACGCCGCCGGAACGGAGGGTAACATGCAAACCGGAACGAAGAAGACCCCTGATCGCTTCCAGAACTACTTCTGCCCTGCCGCAGCCAACGATATCGTGCACCATGCCTACGCATGGATCGTCAAAGAACCGAACATGCAGCCGAAATTCCTCTACTGCCGCGCTATCGACGATCCAGCCAACGACCGCGGATGGAATATCATCGCGGAGGTCTGGGAACGCGATGTTCTCGGCGGATGGGGCATCTCCTCTTCCACCATGCATCCCGAATTTGAAGACACCGCCGACGGATATGTACTTGCCGAGGGTATGCCCGGAACGGCAGCATCACTGCCTTACCAGGTATTCCGAGAGGTGGTCAATGAACATGACACGAATTACCTGATCGCCCTCGCCATTGCAATCGATGCCCTGCCGAAAGATTCCACTTGCGACATGGCATCTGAAACTATCCGTGCAAACGCCGACATCGATATCGCCGAGCGCCGCAAGAGTGTCCTTCCCGACCAAGCCGGCCTCGCTGCCAAAAAGGCGTCCTGTATCGAGTCGCTTGCGCACATCGGCGGCAATGCGCCCGTTTGCGGACAGAATGAAATCGCCCGGTAAAGGAGAACCGATATGAGTGAAATCAAGACGAAATAATGCCGGCCGACCTCAAGTCGGCACTCTCTATGGCACTCGACAACGAGCTGTCTACATCCTGGGCCTATCTGGATGCCCTTTCCTCCCAGTGCGCGGAAATCTTCAATAAATTTGCCGGATATATCGAATCTGCCGGCCTTGCCCGCGGGGTCCTCGTGCCTGGAGAGTATGAGTTGGACCACGATGCGCTGAACGCGGACGTCTCCGAGAGATTCAATATCCAGTATGGATTCCAATGCGACCAGATGATTGATGCCATGCAGTTCGATATGACGCTCATTCTGACTGAGAAGGTCGACAGCATGGACGGATACAGGCTGATCCAGAGCGTATGCGACTGGCGCGAAGAAAACCTCGAGGTTATCGAGGACGCAGAGAACAATTTAGATTATGGCAAAGTGCCCAGCTACGTGGCTTACGAACGTCCGGCGGATATCGGTACGACAATCATCGATGAGCTGTGCGCATCGCAGGGCACCGCCGTCGAGAAACTGGTGAACTATCCGACCACTAAATTCGAACGCACCATGCGGGACGAGCTTTTCGAGGCATCGGCGGTAAACGAGACGACTATTTCCCTTATGGCTAAAGTCCCCTCTTCCGTCTTCCTCGATGCCGTGGCATGCATGGACTCACGCTATATGAGCGGACACACAGTCGATACCGGTCATGCTTTTACCGTCTCCCCGGGAACATACGAACCGTATATCGGTATCCACGATCCTGTCTACGGCGCGGGTTATATGATGGTCGACCTCGACAAACCATTTGAAATCCCGATGAACCGTATCTGGATCGCCATGGATGACTACAGCGGCCCTGAGACCAAGGAAGGTCTGCGCGGAATGTACCACAGCCCCCAAGATGTCAGCGCCTTCAGCGACCCTTTCTGCGGTTCCGTCAGCGTCACGTCGACTCGCGATGAGAAACAGGAACCTGCAAAGAGCGGTCTAGAAGCCAAGCGCGATGCATGTGCCATAAGCGCCGCTCATCTCGACAGCCCAAACACGGAAATCCCCAATGGCAAGAATATGGAAAGGGAGTAGCCGATTATGGAATACAAAGACATCAAGACTGCAGATGAACTCGAAAGCTGGTATGCGGATAAGCAGGCGGTCCTCGATCGTCACGCCCGTGACTACATGGTGCCCTTCGGTTTCGTGTACCATCTGGACTGCTCCGGGTATGTTTCGTTCGAGCGGTGGAACGACACCCTTCCAACTGCAGAGGAACAGACCGCGTTTCAGGCTATCCAGAACGGTGTATCGACCAAGGAGATCATCGAACATAAGGATGAGTTCGGCTGGATCGACCGTGCCTGCCGCGATGCCGAGGAACACGACCTGGCTCCTTGCTTTATCGTGCCGGCCCGCAAGGAGTACATGCAGGAGCAAGAAATCATGAACGTGCGCGAGCTCTATCCAGAGCTTATCGGTCCAGACGGAGAAATCATCTGGACCGATCCCGACTTTACAAAGCAGGGGAATGAGGAGACTGCCGGTCCCGATAATTTCCCAGGATACGAACTCAACGATCATAAAAACCCCGATCAGTCCTGGATCTCCGTCATCCCTGTCCAGATGTACTGGAAGGACAATCCATCCGAGCTCGTCGAGGCAAATTTCAGCATCGAGGACACCTACGGTCTTGCCATTGACGAACAGATCACATTCTCCGGCTACAACGAAAACGAGCTGGTGGACATGATCGGCAGGGAAAACAACGGGGAAGATTTCGTCATCACCGGTGTGGGTCCACAGTCCAGCATCCTTACCGAGAAAAAAAATCCCGCCCATGGCAGGCGGCTGTCGGACAAACAGGCAAAGGCGAAGACGGCCGCTGGTCGTCTGGATGCCGAGTGGGAGCCGAAGGCAGGTATCCCTATCCATGACGAGGAATCAAAGTAACACTCTGACTAGATTTGAAAATACAGGAGCAAAAGAGCATGGACTTTAAAGACATCAAAACTGCAGATGAACTCGAAAGCTGGTATGCGGAGAAGGAAGATATCCTCGAGGACCATGTCCGCGATTATGCCGTACCATTCGGCAACGTATACCACCTGGATTCCCCAGGCTACGTTTCAGAAGAACGTTGGTGCGATACCCTTCCTTCTGACCGGGAACGCTCGACCTTCATGGCCTTGCAGAATGGTGTATCGACCAAGGAGATCATCGAACATAAGGATGAGTTCGGCTG